>NZ_JBNGGG010000010.1:0-233087 GCF_049974585.1 Streptomyces sp. UG1
TGGCCACGCAGGCCCACCCCGAGCTGCGCTCGCGCCCGACCCGCCCGCACCCGCTGTTCGCCGGCCTCGTGAAGGCCTCGGTCGAGCGTAAGAATTCGAAGTGACACGTCAGTTGTACGGTGGCCGGGGTGCAAACCTTCAAAGGTTGGCGCCCCGGTTTTCTTTGCCGGGTTCTTTTTTTGAAAGTGTGTGGAAGGGCAGGGCATGACGATCAAGGACACCCCCGAGGAGTGGGAGATCCGGGCGACGGACACCCCCTTCGTGGGCAACAAGACCTCCGTCCGCACGGACGACGTGGTCATGCCCGACGGGTCGGTCGTACGGCGCGACTACCAGGTCCACCCCGGCTCGGTGGCCGTCCTCGCGCTCGACGACGAGGACCGCGTCCTGCTCATCAAGCAGTACCGCCACCCGGTGCGGCAGAAGCTGTGGGAGATCCCGGCCGGCCTGCTCGACATCCCCGGTGAGAACCCGCTGCACGCCGCCCAGCGCGAGCTGTACGAGGAGGCCCACGTCAAGGCCGAGGACTGGCGGGTGCTGACCGACGTCTACACCACCCCCGGCGGCTGCGACGAGGCCGTACGGATCTTCCTAGCCCGTGATCTGTCCGAGGCCGACGGCGAGCGCTTCGAGGTGGAGGACGAGGAGGCCGACCTGGAACACGCGCGCGTGCCGGTCGACGAGCTGGTCCGAGGCGTGCTCGCGGGCGAGCTGCACAACAACTGCCTTGTCGTCGGGGTGCTGTCGCTGGTCGCCGCGCGGGCCTCCGGCGGTCTTGGGGGGTTGCGGTCGGCGGATGTGGAGTGGCCGGCGCGGCCGTTCGAGGTGTGAGCGCTCCGTATTGGGGGCCGGCGGGTTGTCGTTCGGCTGCGGGTTCGTTGTGGCTGGGCGCGCAGTTCCCCGCGCCCCTTTGGGGCGCGGTCCCCGGTCCTACCATCTGCTGATCCGGTCGGGGGACGTATCCGCCGTGCTGCGCCCGGATCGTCCCAGAGCGTGAACTAGGCTCTGGAAACGCCCTGACCGGAGTCCCGGCGGGCTTGCGTGTGTGGGACGGGAGTGTGGCCCGTGGCGGATCAGGTGGTGGACACAGGCGGCGTGCAGGTGTCGGCACGGACCTCCGACGCGAGCCAATTCCTCGGCCGCACCCGCGAATTGAAGGAGCTGCGCGCCGACATCGAGCGGGCGGGCCTGGACACCCTCTCCGGCCGCAAGGCGCCACGCGCGCGCGTGCTGCTCATCGCGGGCCGCCCCGGCTCGGGCCGCACCGCGCTCGCCGAGGAGCTGGCCCGCCAGGTGGCGGACCGCTACCCGGACGGCCTCCTGCGCGCCCGTCTCACCGACCCCGACGGCACCCCCGTCCCCGTCGAACGCACCGCCCGCGAACTGCTCGTCGCCCTGGACCGGCCGACCCCGCCCGGTGCCGCCGAGGACGACCTCACCGCGGCGCTGCGCGAGGCCCTCGCCGACCGCCGGGTCCTGCTGCTGCTCGACGACGCGGCCGAGGCCGGCCAGGTCGACGCCCTGCTGCCGGACACCCCGGAGTGCCTGGCCGTCGCCGTCTCCGGCGGCCCGCTGACCGGGATCTCGGACGTCCGGCCCTGCACGCTCGGCGGCCTCGACACCAAATCGGCCGTGGAGCTGCTGGCCCGGCACGCCGGCTCGGTCCGCATCACCGTCGACCCGAGGGCTGCCGAGGGCCTGGTCGAGGTGTGCCAGGGCCAGCCCGCCGCGCTGATGCTGGCCGGCGGCTGGCTCGCCGCCCGGCCCAAGGCCGCCGTCGCCGACCTCGCCAAGCACCTGCGCGCCGAGGGCGATGAGGGCACACCGCTCAGCCGGGTCTTCCGCCTCGCCTACGCCGGCCTGCCGACCCCTGCCGCCCGCACACTGCGGCTGCTCTCCCTCGCCCCCGGCGGACTCGTCGACCCGCACACCGCCTCCGCGCTGGCCGGCTGCTCGGTGGACGGCGCCCACGGCACCCTGGACGACTTCGTCGCCCTCGGCCTGCTGCACGCCGTCGACTCACCTTTGCCCCAGTACGAGGTCCCGGCCTGTCTGCACCCGCTCCTGACGTCCCTCACCGAGACCCAGGACCGCCCCTCCGAGCTGCAGCTCGCCCGGGCCCGGATGCTGGAGCGGACCGTACGGCTGCTGCAGTCCTGCCGGGCGATCACCGAGACCGACAGCCCCGAGACCCGGCAGAAGCTCCTCGGCATGCCGCGCGCCCTGCGCTTTCCCAACCCCCGGGCCGCCGCGGACTGGCTCGGCATCCGCAAGCCCGCCCTGCTGGCCTCGGCCCGTGCCGCGGTCGCCGACGGGGAGCTGGACACCCTCGCCAGACGCCTGATGTCCCAGCTTGTCAGGGCCCTGGTCACACACTTCGGCACCCGGGCCGCCGCCCCCGAGCTGTACGACATCCACAGCCTGGTCCTCGATGTGGCCGAGCGCCGGAACCTGCCCCGCGAGAAGGCCGCGGCCCTGCTGAACCTCGGCGACCTCGACGCCCGGACCGGGCGCACCCGGGAGGCGCTGGTGCGCTTCCGGGCCGCGCTGGACGCCGGACGGGAAGGGAACGACCCGTACGCGGCCGGGCGCGCGATGGAATCCGTAGGCGGCGCCCATCTGGAGCTCGGGGACTACGACCGGGCCGCCGACTGGTTCGGGCGCGCGCTCGCCCAGCGGCTGGCCCGGGCCGAGCGGGCGGACGCCGCCCGGCTGTACGGCCGCATCGCCGAGGCGCACACCTACGCGGGCCGGTACGGCGAGGCGCAGCGCAATTGGCGGGCCGCCGTCGCCGGACACCGCAAGAACGGCGATGTCGCGGGCCACGCACGGGCGTTGAGCGAGCTGGCCCGGGTCCAGGAGTACGCCGGGCGGCCCGAGGAGTCGCTGCGCACCTGCCAGGAGGCGGTGGACTGGGCGCGCCGCGCCGAGGAGCCACGGCTGCAGGGCGCCCTGTATCTGCGGCTCGCCGACACCCTGGACCGCCTCGGCGATCCCGCGGCGGCGGAGCTGCACCGGGGCGCGGCCGAGCGGATGCTGGGGGAGGAGCCCGAGGGCCCCGAGGAGGCCGGGGCCGGGCCCCAGCAAGAGGTTTTCGAGCCGGAACCGGAACCTGATGCCTGCGAAATCCGTAGTGCATCCGTCGAAGATTGATGTAATGAAAGGCTAGACAGCGGGAACACCTTCATTAGACTGGCTCTGCCGCACCTTCTCCTGCGGTGTCTCCCGGTGTGCCCGCGCATGCCTGGGTATGTCTTGTAATGCCCCACACCCTCTGAGCCAAGGACCGTGATCGACGTGAAGGTCGGCATCCCCCGCGAGGTCAAGAACAACGAGTTCCGGGTGGCCATCACCCCTGCCGGCGTGCACGAGCTGGTGCGCCACGGCCACCAGGTAGTCATCGAGCAGGGCGCCGGTCTCGGCTCGTCGATCCCGGACGAGGAGTACGTCGCCGCGGGCGCCCGGATCCTCGGCACCGCCGACGAGGTGTGGGCCACCGCCGACCTGCTGCTGAAGGTCAAGGAGCCCATCGCCGAGGAGTACCACCGCCTCCGCAAGGACCAGACGCTCTTCACCTATCTGCACCTGGCCGCCTCCAAGGAGTGCACGGACGCCCTCATCGAGTCCGGCACCACGGCCATCGCCTACGAGACCGTCGAGCTGCCCTCCCGGGCCCTGCCGCTGCTCGCCCCGATGTCCGAGGTCGCCGGCCGCCTGGCCCCGCAGGTCGGCGCCTATCACCTGATGGCCGCCAACGGTGGCCGCGGGGTGCTGCCCGGCGGTGTCCCGGGCGTGGTGGCCGGCCGGGCCGTCGTCATCGGCGGTGGCGTCTCCGGCTGGAACGCCGCCCAGATCGCCATCGGCATGGGCTTCCACGTCACCCTGCTCGACAAGGACATCAACAAGCTCAAGGAGGCGGACAAGGTCTTCGGCACGAAGATCCAGACCGTCGTCTCCAACGCCTTCGAGCTGGAGAAGGCCTGCCTCGAGGCCGACCTCGTCATCGGCGCCGTGCTGATCCCGGGCGCCAAGGCCCCGAAGCTGGTCACCAACGAGCTGGTCTCCCGGATGAAGCCGGGGAGTGTCCTTGTCGACATCGCGATCGACCAGGGCGGCTGCTTCGAGGACTCCCGCCCGACGACCCACGCCGAGCCGACCTTCCCGGTCCACAACTCGGTCTTCTACTGCGTCGCCAACATGCCCGGCGCAGTGCCCAACACCTCCACCTACGCGCTCACCAACGCCACGCTGCCCTACATCGTCGAGCTCGCGAACAAGGGCTGGGTCGAGGCGCTGCGCCATGACCCGGCGCTGGCCAAGGGCCTCAACACGCATGACGGCAAGGTGGTTTACCGGGAGGTCGCCCAGGCGCACGGCCTGGAGCACGTGGAGCTCGAATCGCTGCTCGGCTGAGCCGTTCGACTAAGTCACTTTCTGGTAAAGGCGATACGTCAACACGGGTCGTCAACCGTACCCACCCGGCCGGACCTTGCCCGAAAAGGTCCGGCCGGATGTGTGTATGGTCACTTTGCGACTCTCGGTCAACTCGCCTCGAACGCAACCCTTCGGGCGATTCGTACACCGGTGAAACCTGCTGTGCGACGGCCGTACGCCCTTGACAGCGCGATGTTTCATTGTCGACACATCTGCCCGGTCCGGCGGATTGTGTTGCTGCGGACCGCCGACACGCCATAGAGTCGCCAACCGTCGGCATGGTGCCACGCTGACCTGTCTAGAAGTTTCCTGGTCACCAAGGAGGTAAGACGACTTGTGAATGAGTCGACATTTTCTCCCGGGGGTGGTCAACCAGGAATGCCGGTACGGGCCCAGGGCCCCACGGGGTTCGAGGCTGTCGGCTCCGTCGCGGTGCGCACCTTCGCATCCCACCAGAGTCACCCGACCCCCCAAGCGGTGACCCAGCGAGCACACATGAGCATGGATGGCCATCACGTGAACGCCATGGCCGGCGACGGAAGTGGCGCGCCCCACAACCACTTCGCCGACTACGACGAACTGCCCGACGGGCACTTCTACGACCCCGACGCGGAGTACGAGCCGGACCCCGAGTACGCGGCCACGCTCGCGCCCGACGCTGCCCGCCAGCGCCGCGAGCGCATCGGCCCGACCGGGCGCCCGCTGCCGTACTTCCCGATTCCGGGCCCGCTGACGGACCACGGCCCCGCGAAGATCATCGCGATGTGCAACCAGAAGGGCGGCGTCGGCAAGACGACGTCGACCATCAACCTGGGTGCCGCGCTCGCGGAATACGGACGCCGGGTCCTGCTCGTCGACTTCGACCCCCAGGGCGCGCTCTCGGTCGGTCTCGGCGTGAATCCGATGGAGCTCGACCTCACCGTCTACAACCTGCTCATGGAGCGGGGCATGTCGGCGGACGAGGTGCTCCTGAAGACGGCGGTGCCCAACATGGACCTGCTGCCGAGCAACATCGACCTGTCGGCCGCCGAGGTCCAGCTCGTCAGCGAGGTCGCGCGCGAGTCGACGCTGCAGCGCGCCCTGAAGCCGCTGCTGGACGACTACGACTTCATCGTGATCGACTGCCAGCCCTCGCTCGGCCTGCTCACGGTGAACGCGCTGACGGCCGCCCACAAGGTGATCGTGCCGCTGGAGTGCGAGTTCTTCGCGTTGCGCGGTGTGGCGCTGCTGACCGAGACCATCGAGAAGGTCCAGGAGCGGCTCAACCCGGAGCTGGAGCTCGACGGCATCCTCGCCACGATGTACGACTCGCGCACCGTGCACAGCCGTGAGGTGCTCGCGCGCGTCGTCGAGGCGTTCGACGATCACGTCTACCACACGGTCATCGGGCGTACGGTCCGCTTCCCGGAGACCACGGTCGCCGGTGAGCCGATCACCACCTACGCCTCCAACTCCGTCGGTGCCGCCGCCTATCGCCAGCTCGCCAGGGAGGTGCTCGCCCGGTGTCACGCCGAGTGAGTCTGCCGGGGGCCGACGAACTGTTCCGTACGACAGGGGGTATGGCGCTCCAGCCGTCCACTCCCCGGCGCCCGGCCAACGGCGAGGCCCGGGTGCCGGCTCCGGCGGGGGAGAGCGACGCCGCCGCGGCCGCGGAGGACGCGCCGCAGTCGGTGCCCGTGCAGGGCGGTGACGGCGACGGCGTGGAACATGTGGCGGCCGACGCGGAGTCGGCCGACGCCGGGGAGTCGCGCAGCCGGTCGGCTGCGGCGGAGCGTTCCGCGCGGCGTCAGGGGGCGCAGGAAGGTTCTGCCGCGAATGCCTCCGGCGGTGGTGCCGCGTCCGGGGCCGCCGCCTCGGCCGCGTCTGCCGCGGCGCCGCGCAAGCGGGGGCGGGGTGCCACGCGTCGGCCCAGTGGGCGCGAGCGGCACGACGAGAAGATCACCGTGTATGTCTCCGCCGAGGAGCTCATGGATCTTGAGCACGCGCGTCTGGTGCTGCGCGGTGAGCATGGTCTGGCCGTCGACCGTGGGCGGATTGTCCGGGAAGCGGTGGCCGTGGTGCTCGCGGATCTGGAGACCCGGGGAGACGCCAGCATCCTCGTACGACGGCTTCGCGGGCGGTAGCGGTAGCCTGCGGGGGCCATGACCTCGAACGACGTTCCTCCCGCGCGCGGTGCCGGTGCCTCTGCCTCCGGCGGTCGTCGGCGTGTGCTGGGGCGCGGGCCGGGGGCGGCACCTGTGCCTCCGCCGGCTGAGGGCGAAAGCTCGTCGGTCGCTGAGGTCGAGTCTCCGGCTGAGGCCGGTGGGCCGTTGTGCCCACCCGTTCCGCCGTGCGGAACGCCTGCCCACTACGGCGGCGGCGATGACGATGTGCCGCCCGCTGCCGAACCGGAAGAGCCGACGGCCGGCCAGCCGGAGAGCGACGGTCTCCAAGAGCCCGGCGGCCTCCAACAAACCGGCGGCCCTCAAGAGCCTGGCGGCATCCAAGAGCCTGCCGGCCTTCAAGAGCCTGGCGGCATCCAAGAGCCTGCCGGCCTTCAAGAGCCAGGCGGCATCCAAGAGCCCGACGCCCTCCAACAATCCGGTGGCCCTCAAGAGCCCGGCGGCCCCCAACAACCCGGCGGCCCCCAAGAGCCCGACGCCCTCCAACAACCCGACGCCCCCCAAGAACCCGACGACGGTGTCTTCAAGGTTCGGCTCTCCAACTTTGAGGGGCCCTTCGATCTCCTCCTCCAACTGATCTCCAAGCACAAGCTCGACGTCACCGAGGTCGCGTTGTCCAAGGTGACCGACGAGTTCATGGCGTACATCAGGGCGATGGGGCCGGACTGGGATCTGGACGAGACGACCGAGTTTCTCGTCGTCGCGGCGACCCTGCTCGATCTCAAGGCGGCCCGGCTGCTGCCGTCCGCCGAGGTGGAGGACGAGGCCGACCTGGCCCTGCTCGAGGCCCGGGACCTGTTGTTCGCGCGGCTGCTGCAGTACCGGGCGTACAAGCAGATCGCCGACATCTTCAGCCGGCGGCTGGACGACGAGGCCCGGCGCTATCCGCGGACCGTCGGGCTCGAACCGCACCATGCCGAGCTGTTGCCCGAGGTCGTCATCAGCATCGGGGCGGAAGGATTCGCCAAGCTCGCGGTGAAGGCGATGCAGCCCAAGCCGAAGCCGCAGGTCTACGTCGATCACATCCACGCGCCGCTGGTGAGCGTGCAGGAGCAGGCCGGGATCGTCGTCGCCAGGTTGAAGGAGCTGGGGGAGGCCAGTTTCCGGGACCTCGTCCGGGACACCGACGACACCCTCACCGTCGTAGCGCGATTCCTGGCACTGCTGGAGCTGTACCGCGAGAAGGCCGTGGCGCTCGACCAGGAGACCGCGCTGGGTGAACTTCTCGTGCGCTGGACCGGTGGGGACGGGGACGAGGCGCCGCTGGTGACGGACGAGTTCGACCGGCCGCCCGAGCAGCCAAAGGAGGAGAAGAAGACGTGAGTGAGGAGACCACCGAGCTTCCGGCCGGGCTGCGCGACGTCGCGGACCTCGACCTCAAGCCCGCCCTGGAGGCGATGCTCATGGTCGTGGACGAGCCCGCGACCGAGGAGCACCTCGCGAAGCTCCTCCAGCGGCCCAGGCGGCAGATCGCCGGCGCCCTGCGGGAGCTCGCCGACGAGTACGTCACGCAGGGCCGCGGCTTCGAGCTGCGGTTCGTCGCGGGCGGCTGGCGCTTCTACACCCGCCCCGAGTACGCCGCGGCCGTGGAGCGCCTCGTCCTGGAGGGGCAGACCGCCCGGCTCACCCAGGCCGCCCTGGAGACGCTGGCCGTGGTCGCGTACCGGCAGCCGGTCAGCCGCAGCAGGGTCTCGGCCGTGCGCGGAGTGAACTGCGACGGTGTCATGCGCACCCTCCTGCAGCGCGGGCTGATCGAGGAGGCGGGCACGGAACCCGAAACAGGTGCGATCCTGTACAGGACGACGAACTACTTCCTGGAGCGGATGGGCCTGCGCGGTCTGGACGAGCTCCCGGAGCTCGCGCCCTTCCTCCCGGAGGCGGAGGCGATCGAGGCCGAGACCCAGGAGGGGGTGCCGTCGTTCGACCCGGACGCTCCCGATGACGGTCCGGACACCCCGGTCGGCCGGGGTACCGACGACGTAGACGACCAGACGGAACTTTGATGCGAAGCAGCGGCAGCGGCAAGAGCGGCGGGCGCGGTAACTACCGCGGTGCCGGCAACAACAGGGACCAGAAGCAGGGCGGCCAGGGCGGCCGTCCCCGCAAGCCCCGTCCCGAGGAGCGCCGCTACGACGTGGGCCCCGGGGCGACCAAGGACGGCCCGAAGTCCGGGCGCGGGGCCTCCGCGCGCGGCGGCGCCAAGGGCGGGCCCAAGCAGTCCCAGCAGCGCGACGGCGGACGCGGCCGTACGGCGCCCTCGCGCTCCCGTGAGTACGAGGCGCGGGCCGAGGAGCGCAACCGGGAGCGGTACGCGGGGAAGAAGGATCTCAAGCTGCCCAAGACCTTCCCGGGCGCCGAGCAGGAGGGCGAGCGGCTGCAGAAGGTGCTCGCACGGGCCGGTTACGGCTCCCGGCGCGCCTGCGAGGAGCTGATCGACGAGGCGCGGGTCGAGGTCAACGGCGAGATCGTCACCGAGCAGGGGCTGCGCGTCGACCCCGAGAAGGACGAGATCAAGGTCGACGGGCTGACCGTCGCCACGCAGTCGTACCAGTTCTTCTCGCTCAACAAGCCCGCCGGTGTCGTCTCCACCATGGAGGACCCCGAGGGCCGGCAGTGCCTCGGCGACTACGTCACCAACCGCGAGACCCGCCTCTTCCACGTCGGCCGGCTCGACACCGAGACCGAGGGCGTCATCCTGCTCACCAACCACGGCGAGCTGGCGCACCGCCTGACCCACCCCAAGTACGGCGTGAAGAAGACCTACCTCGCGCACATCGTGGGCCCGATCCCGCGCGACCTGGGCAAGCGCCTGAAGGACGGCATCCAGCTCGAGGACGGCTACGCGCGCGCGGACCACTTCCGGGTCGTCGAGCAGACCGGCAAGAACTACCTGGTCGAGGTCACCCTGCACGAGGGCCGCAAGCACATCGTGCGCCGCATGCTCGCGGAGGCCGGCTTCCCCGTCGACAAGCTGGTGCGCACCGCCTTCGGGCCGATCACTCTGGGCGACCAGAAGTCGGGCTGGCTGCGCCGCCTGTCGAACACCGAGGTCGGGATGCTGATGCAGGAAGTCGACCTCTAGGAAGCCCGAAGCCCGAAGCCTGAAGCCCGGTGCGTCGGCCGGTCCCGGAATCTCTCCGGGGCCGGCCGATTCGTTTTCGCCGCTCCGCCGGTCTGTATGGGTGACGGAGGGAGCGGGGATGAGTACGACCACTGCGGACCGCGACGAGTTCGTACGGCTGACGGATCCGTACCGGCGGGAGCTGCTCGCGCACTGCTACCGGATGCTGGGCTCGGTCGACGAGGCCGAGGACCTGGTGCAGGAGACGTATCTGCGGGCCTGGCGGTCCTACGGCGGCTACGAGGGCCGGGCCTCCCTGCGGACCTGGCTGCACCGGATCGCCACCAACACGTGTCTGACGGCGCTGGAGGGCCGCGCGCGACGCCCGCTGCCCTCGGGGCTCGGCGGGCCCTCCCAGGCGCCTGAGGAGCCGCTGACGGCCTCCGTGACGGACATTCCGTGGCTCCAGCCGCTGCCCGACGCGCTGCTCGACCCCGCGAGCGTCGTCGCCGCGCGCGGGAGTCTGCGCCTGGCGCTGGTCGCGGCGCTGCAGCACCTGCCCGCACGGCAGCGGGCCGTGCTGATCCTGCGGGACGTGCTGGCCTGGCGGGCGCCCGAGGTGGCCGCGCTGCTCGGCACCTCCACGGCGGCCGTGAAGAGCAGCCTCCAACGCGCGCGTGCCCGCCTCGACGAGGTGGTGCCCGACGAGGACCTGGTCGAGGAGCCCGAGGGCACCGCCGACCGCGAGGTGCTCGACCGCTACGTGGCCGCCTTCGAGAACGCCGACCTGGACACGCTGATCGGCCTCCTCCGGGACGGCGTCGAGCTGGAGATGCCGCCCTACCTCGAGTGGTACAGCGGCAGCAAGGACGTGCTGCGGTTCCTGCGCGCGAGGGTGCACGAGAAGGGCACCCTGCGGATGGTGCGCACGCGCGCGAACGGGCAGCCGGCCGTGGCGATGTACGTACGCGACGCGGACGGGGTCTTCCGCGGCCACTCCGTGCAGGTGCTGACCGTGGCGGCGGGCTCGGTGGCCCGGATCACCGCCTTCCTCGATCCGGACGTGCTGGTCCGGTTCGGGCTGCCGAAGGAGACGCCGTGAACTCCGGGGAGTTGCTGGAGCGTTCGCTCGCCTATGCGCTGGGCAGCGTCGCCGAGGTCGGGCCCGCCGGCCTGGGGCGGGAGACGCCCTGCGCCGAATGGGACCTCGCGGAGCTGCTCGAGCACCTCGACGACTCGCTGGACGCGCTGTACGAGGGTCTGACGGGCGGGCGCGTCGGGCTGTTCCCGCGTGCCGACCGGCTCTGCGGGTTCCGTACGCGCGCGTGCGCGGTGCTCGGCGCCTGGGCCGCCGGGCCGCCCCGGTCGGCGCTGGTGGGGGAACGGCCGCTGGACGTGCGGGTGATGGGCGCCGTGGGGGCCGTGGAGATCGCCGTGCACGGGTGGGACGTCGCCCAGGCCTGCGGCCGGCCCAGGCCCATCCCGGTCGCGCTCGCGGCCGAGCTGCTGAGCGTCGCCCGGTGCGTGGTCGCGGAGGAGGACCGCGGGGTGCGCTTCGCCGCGCCGGTCGTGGTGCCGCCACGCGCGCGTGCCGACGTCCGGCTGCTGGGCTTCCTGGGCCGCCGCGATTCCTTTCCGCGGTGAGCCTGGTCTGCCTTCCGTGAGTGACCCCCTAGCGATCTCACGGAAGGCATCGCCATGACCGAGTCCCTCAAGGCCCCACCTCTGCGCACCCCACCCGCCGAACCGGCACACCGGGTGTGGACCGTCGCCCTCGCCGGGCTCGGCGCGCTGCTGTGCTCCCTCGACGTCGTGGTCGTCGCGACCGCGCTGCCCGCGCTGCGGGCCGACTTCGGGGCGAGCCTGTCCGAGCTGGAGTGGACGATCAACGCCTACAACCTGGTCTTCGCCTGCCTCACCCTGACGGGCGCCGCGCTCGGCGACCGGTTCGGGCGGCGGCGGATGTACGTCGTGGGCCTCGCCGTCTTCACCCTCGCCTCGGCCGCCGCGGCTCTCGCCCAGGGCCCCGGCCAGCTCATCGGCGCGCGCGTGCTGCAGGGCGCCGGGGCCGCCGTACTGCTGCCGCTCACACTGACGCTGATCAGCGAGGCGTTCCCGGCCGAGAAGCGGGGCGTCGCCATCGGGATGTGGGGCGGGGTGACCGGACTCGGCGTGGCCGCCGGGCCGGTGCTGGGCGGGGCCGTCACCGAAGGGCTGTCCTGGCAGTGGATCTTCTGGCTCAACGTGCCCCTCGGGCTCGCCATGCTGCCCCTGGCCGCCACCAGGCTGCGCGAGAGCTACGGCACGCGCCCCCAGCTCGACCTGGTCGGGCTGGTGCTGGCCGCCGTGGGCCTGACGGGCCTGGCCTGGGCGCCCGTACGCGCGCCCGAGGCCGGGTGGGGGAGCGCCGAGGTGCTGACCGCGCTGGCCGTCGGAGTCGTGTTCGTCACGGCCTTCCTGGGCTGGGAGCGAAGCGGCGCCCGGTATCCGATGCTGCCGCTGTCCCACTTCCGGCGACGCGGCTTCTCCACCGCCAACGCCTGCGGCTTCCTCCTCTTCGCCTCGCTGCTCGGCGCCCTGTTCATGATCACGCAGCTCTTCCAGATCGGCCTCGGCCTCTCCCCGCTGGAGGCGGGCGTGCGGATCCTGGTCTGGAACGCCATGCCGCTGCTGGTCGCGCCGATGGCCGGGGCGCTCGCCGACCGGTTCGGGAACCGGCCGTTCATGCTGGGCGGCCTGGCCCTGCAGGCGACCGGCCTCGCGCTGCTGGCCTGGCAGTTGGAGCCCGGCGTCGGATACGGCCGCCTCGTCGTCCCGCTGATCGTCGCGGGCGTCGGCATCTCCATGGTGTTCCCGAGCGTGGCCAACGCCGTGACCTCGTCCGTCCCGCTGGGCGACGCGGGTGTCGCGGCCGGCGTCAACAACGCGCTGCGCGAACTGGGCGGCGTCTTCGGGGTCGCGGTCGCCGCGGCCGTGTTCACGACGTACGGCGGCTACGGCTCACCGGAGACCTTCATCGACGGCGCCGGCGCCGCGCTGTGGGTCAGCGCGGGCGCCGCGGCCGTGGGGGCGGCGGTGGCGGCGTTCGCACCGCGCCGGGCCTAGGGGGTTGTGGCAGGGGACCCACCTTCTTTATAGTCGCACTGACCATTAAGGAGGTGGGTTCGCATGGGCGTCAAAAAGAACGAACAGGGCGAAAAGGATGGAAAGACCGAGTACGACAAGTACGCGCACGAACCCTTCGCCGTCACCGCCGACCTCGCCGTCCTCACCATCCTCGACGGCGTCCTGCACGTCCTGCTCGTCGAGCGCGGACAGGAGCCGTTCAAGGGGCGCTGGGCGCTGCCCGGCGGCTTCGTTCAGCCCGACGAGTCGGCGGAGACGGCCGCCCGGCGTGAACTCACCGAGGAGACCGGCCTGTCGGATGTGTCGGGGCTGCATCTGGAGCAGCTGCGCACCTACAGCGAGCCCGACCGCGACCCCCGGATGCGGGTCGTGACCGTCGCCTTCACCGCGCTGCTGCCCCATCCGCCCGAACCGCACGGCGGCAGCGACGCCGCGCAGGCGCGCTGGGTGCCGTACGACGAGGCGGGGCCGCTCGCCTTCGACCACGACCGGATCCTGGCCGACGCCCATGGCCGGGTCGGCGCCAAGCTCGAGTACTCCAGTCTCGCCACCGCGTTCTGCCCGGCCGAGTTCACGCTCGGCGAGCTGCAGCACGTCTACGAGGTGGTGTGGGGCACCGCCCTCGACCGGCCCAACTTCCGCCGCAAAGTGCTCGCCACGCCGGGCTTCGTCGAACCCGTGCCCGGCGCCGCCCGGCTCACCGGCGGCCGCGGCAAACCGGCCGCGCTGTACCGCGCCGGCGCCGCCACCGCCCTCCACCCGCCCCTGCTGCGGCCCACCCCGGAAGGACGCCCCGCATGACCACGACCACCGTCCGCAAGCGCGCCGCCACCGGCTCCCTGCTCGGCCTCGCCCTCGGGGACGCGCTCGGCTTCCCGACCGAGTTCAACGACGTGCCGTCGATCCTCGCCAAGTGCGGGCCATGGCGCGAGATGGAACTGCCGACGCCGGCGATCGTCACCGACGACACGCAGATGACGCTGGCCCTGGGCAAGGGGCTGCGGACGGCGATGGACCTCGGGGTGCTCGGGCCCGAGGCGATGGTGGAGCCGGTGCGGGCGCAGTTCATCGCCTGGAACCGCTCACCCGAGAACAACCGGGCCCCGGGCAACACCTGCCTCAGGGCCTGCGACCTGCTGGAGCGCACCGACCTGCCCTGGCAGGACGCGAGCCAGACCGGCTCCAAGGGCTGCGGCGCCAACATGCGCGTCGCGCCCATCGGACTCGTCCCCGGACTCAGCGACGAACAGCGCGCCGGCGCCGCCCAGTTGCAGTCCGCGCTCACCCACGGACACCCGACGGCGCTCGCCGCGTCCGACCTGACCGCGCACGCCGTACGGCTGCTCGCCCAGGGCGCCGAGCCGACCGGGCTGGTCGGGCTGCTGCGGTCGTACGCCTACGAGAACCGCAGCCACTACCACGAGCGCTGGCTCGGCGACCTGTGGACGCGCGGCCAGGACCCCACCGCCGAGCACTTCATCGCGCGCGGCTGGGACGAGTGCCTGGCGATCCTGGACCGGCTCCAGCAGGCCGTGCGCACCGCCTCGCCCGAGACCGACCCCTGCCGGGCGACGGGCGAGGGCTGGATCGCGGAGGAGGCCATGGCCACGGGGCTGCTGTGCTTCCTGTGGTTCGTCGACGAGCCGCTGACGGCCCTGCGCCGGGCGGCCTGTACGTCCGGGGACTCGGACTCGATCGCCTGCCTGACCGGGGCGTTCGCCGGGGCCTACCTGGGCGCGGACGCCTGGCCCACGCAGTGGGCGGACCGGATCGAGTACCGGGGGGACCTGCTGACCCTCGGCGCGCTCTGGGACGCTTGACGGATGATCGACGCCTTGGACATCGACCTCACGCCCGTCGTCGCCGAGCAGCCCGACCCGGTGCTGTTCGCCACGGTCTCCGGCGCGCACCTGTACGGCTTCCCGTCGCGCGACTCGGACGTCGACCTGCGCGGCGTCCACCTGCTGCCGGCCGCCGACCTCGTCGGGCTGCGGGAGCCGGACGAGACGAGGTCGCGGATGTGGGACCGGGACGGCGTCGAGATGGACCTGGTCACGCACGACCTGCGCAAGTTCGTACGGCTGATGCTGCGCCGCAACGGCTATGTGCTGGAGCAGTTGCTGTCGCCGCTCGTCGTGCACACCACCGACGCCCACCGGGAACTGGCCGAACTCGCGCCCGGCGTGCTCACCAGCCACCACGCCCACCATTACCGCGGGTTCGCGAACACGCAATGGCGGCTGTTCGAGAAGACCGGCGAGCTCAAGCCGCTGCTCTACACCTTCCGGGTGCTGCTCACCGGCGTCCACCTGATGCGCAGCGGTGAGGTGCAGGCGCATCTGCCCACGTTGCTCGGGGAGGTCGACGCGCCCGGCTATCTGCCGGAGCTGATCGCGGCGAAGGCGGAGCGGGAGCACGGGGCCGCCGACATCGCTCCCGCGCGCGTGGCGGCCGACGTGGAGAAGCTGCACGGCGTGCTGGACGAGGCACAGGCGGCCTCAGCCCTGCCCGACGCCCCCGGTGCCTACGACGCCCTGCACGCCTTCGTCGTACGGACCCGGCTGGAGGGCTGAGGCGCGGCGCACCCGGATGAGGAAGTCCTCCACGCGGCGCCGGTCCGGCTCGGCCGGGAGCGGGCTGCCGTGGACGGCCTCCTCGGCCTCGCCCGCCAGGCGGGTCATCCGGGACTCCACCTCCGGCCAGGGCACCTCGCCGCGCTTGACCGCCAGCAGGGGCTCGCGCGCGTCACCCACGTCGATCGTCAGGCGGCCGGTGCGCAGCAGGTCACGGGCGCTCGTCAGGAGGCGCAGGAGGTGCATCGCGTGCTTCCAGCGCGGGGCGCCATGGGCGCGGAGGTCGGCTTCGAGCTTCTTGCGCTGGCCCAGCGCGTAACGCGTGAACGTCTCGTGGGCCCGGCGGGACAGGAACGCCTCGCGCAGGGCGAGCAACTCGCGGCCGGTGTCGTCGACGTACTCCACGAGCGGGGAGTGCAGGCACTCCAGGATGTTCGGATTGGCGCGCAGGGCCAGCTCGCAGAAGCGTTCCAGCTCCCAACTGAACTGCTCGGCCAGCGGGCCGTCGATGTGCGTCGGCGGCTTCTCGAAGCGCCAGAAGAGGGGCGTGGGGGCGAGGAACACGCCCCGGCGGTCGGTGTCGCTGTCGTCCGTCGCCAGGCCGAAGGCGCGCGAGCCCATCACGCAGGCGTAGATCGTGTGGTCGCGTACCAGGCTCTCGCGGTGCATGCCCGGGAGCGTACGCGGCGGATCACGCCAGGCGGATCGAATTTCCGTCCACGGTGATCTTCTTCTCCGGCAGCGGCCTCGTCGCCGGAGGGCTGGCCACCGAACCGTCCGTGATGTTGAACTTGCTGCCGTGGCAGGTGCAGTTGATCGTGCCGCCCGCGACGGTGGCGACCATGCACCGCTGATGTGTGCAGATGGCCGAGAATGCCTTGAACTCGCCGGACTCCGGCTGGGTCACCACCACCTGCTCGGCCTTGAGGATCGTGCCGCCGCCCACCGGGACGTCGGCCGTGGTGGTCAGTTCCTGGCCGGGGGAGGCGCTCGAGGCCGTGTCGCCCCCGTCGCCGGAATCGCCGCAGCCCGCGAGGAGCGCGGCCGCACCCGTTGCGCCGGTCGCGATGAGAAGGGTGCGCCGGGTCGGACGGTAGGTCATGTCGTCA
Organism: Streptomyces sp. UG1; assembly: GCF_049974585.1. Lineage (NCBI taxonomy): Bacteria > Bacillati > Actinomycetota > Actinomycetes > Kitasatosporales > Streptomycetaceae > Streptomyces > Streptomyces sp. UG1. Next base: position 16,466 of record NZ_JBNGGG010000010.1, read on the forward strand.
CTCCGAAGGTGCGGAAGAGCCAGAGGGCGGTGGGAGCCGTTCGAGCATCCTCGCACCGAAAGCACCGAAGAAGAAGCAACCGGGATGGAATGCAAGAAAGCGTGCGAATCGTAATGGTGCGGAGCCGGGGGTCCCGAGGGCGGGGTGTCTCAGCGGGCGGGCGAGCCGCGTCCGCCGGAGCCGGGCTGACTAGGCTGGACAGTCGTAGAACAGGCCTAGAGCCGATCCGTACATCAGCAAGGAGCAGCGCCGTGGCGGTACGAGCGGTCCGGGGGGCCGTCCAACTGGAGCGGGACGAGTCCGGCCACATGGACGAGCAGGTCGGGGCCCTCCTCACCGCGATCCTGGAGCGGAACGGCCTGGCCGCGGACGACCTGATCAGCATCTGGTTCACGGCCACTCCCGACCTGCACAGCGACTTCCCGGCGGCCGCCGCCCGCAAGCTCGGCATCGTCGACGTCCCGCTGATCTGCGCCCAGGAACTGGACATCGACGGCGCCATGCCCCGGGTCGTCCGCGTCCTCGCCCACATCGAGTCCGACCGGCCCCGCGCCGACATCGCGCACGTCTACCTCGGTGCCGCCGCCGCTCTGCGCAAGGACATCGCCCAGTGAGAACCGCACTCGTCATCGGCACCGGCCTCATCGGCACGTCCGCCGCACTGGCGCTCGCCGGGCGCGGTGTCGTCGTCCACCTCGCCGACCACGACCCGGAGCAGGCCCGTACGGCCGCCGCGCTCGGCGCCGGAACGGACGAGGCCCCCGACGGGCCCGTCGACCTCGCGATCATCGCCGCCCCGCCCGCGCACGTGGCCGGGGTGCTCGCCGACGCCATGCGCCGGGGCGTGGCCCGCGGCTACCTCGACGTGGCCAGCGTCAAGGGCGGGCCGCGGCGGGAGCTGGAGGCGCTCGGGCTCGATCTGTCGTCGTACATCGGGACCCATCCCATGTCGGGGCGGGAGAAGTCCGGCCCGCTGGCCGCGAGCGGCGACCTCTTCGAGGGCCGGCCCTGGGTGCTCACACCCACCCGCGACACCGACACCGAGGTGCTGAACCTCGCCCTGGAACTGGTCTCGCACTGCCGCGCCGTGCCGGTGGTGATGGAGGCCGACGCCCACGACCGCGCGGTCGCCCTCGTCTCCCACATGCCCCACCTGGTGTCCAGCATGGTCGCCGCGCGGCTGGAGAGCGCCGAGGAGGCGGCCGTACGGCTGTGCGGACAGGGCATCCGGGATGTGACCCGGATCGCCGCCTCCGACCCCCGGATGTGGATCGACATCCTCTCCGCGAACCCCGGACCGGTCGCCGACCTGCTCACCGACGTCGCCGGGGATCTGGAGGAGACGGTGCGGGCGCTGCGGGCGCTGCAGTCGTCCGACGAGGCCAAACGGGTCGAGGGCACGGCCGGGATCGAGGACGTGCTGCGGCGCGGCAACGCCGGACAGGTGCGGGTGCCCGGCAAGCACGGGGCCGCTCCGCGGGTCTACGAGGTCGTCGCCGTGCTCATCGACGACCAGCCGGGACAGCTCGCGCGGATCTTCGCGGACGCCGGGCGGGCCGGGGTCAACATCGAGGACGTGCGCATCGAGCACGCGACGGGACAGCAGGCCGGTCTGGTGCAGCTGATGGTGGAACCGAAGGCGGCACCGGTGCTCAGCGCCGCGCTGCGGGAGCGAGGATGGGCGATCCGGCAGTAGCCGGGGCGACCCGGCCCGGCCGGACGAGTGACGCGAACCCAGTAACCTTGTGCGGGGCGCTCTCGCGTCCCCACACTCCCGCCACACCGCACCAGGAAGGTGTCCCCCCGTGGAAAACGGTGCCGCCAAGCCCGTGATTGTCGCCATCGACGGCCCCTCCGGCACGGGCAAGTCGAGCACGTCGAAGGCCGTCGCCGCGCAGCTCGGGCTGAGCTACCTCGACACCGGCGCCCAGTACCGGGCGATCACCTGGTGGATGGTGACCAACGGCATCGACATCGAGGACCCCTCCGCGATCGCCGCCGTGGCCGGCAAGCCCGAGATCGTCTCCGGCACCGACCCGGCCAACCCGACGATCACCGTCGACGGCACCGACGTCGCCGGTCCGATCCGCACCCAGGAGGTCACCTCCAAGGTCAGTGCGGTGAGCGCGGTGCCGGAGGTGCGTGCCCGGATCACCGAGCTGCAGCGCTCGCTGGCGACCTCCGCGGAGGTCGGCATCGTCGTCGAGGGGCGTGACATCGGCACGACCGTGCTGCCCGACGCCGACCTGAAGATCTTCCTCACCGCCTCGCCGGAGGCGCGTGCCGCCCGCCGCAGCGGTGAGCTGAAGGGTGCCGACGTGCACACGACCCGCGAGGCGCTGATGAAGCGTGACGCGGCCGACTCCAGCCGCAAGGCCTCGCCGCTCGCCAAGGCGGACGACGCGGTCGAGGTGGACACCACCGACCTCACGCTGCCGCAGGTCATCGAGTGCGTCGTCACGCTCGTCGAGGAGAAGCGAGCAGCGAAGTGAGTGTGCCATCCGAGCGGGGTGCCGACGTCGGGCGGCGCATCGGCGTCGGCCTGATGTACGGGCTGTGGCGGCCCCGTGTCCTGGGCTCCTGGAGAGTGCCCGCGACCGGGCCGGTGATCCTGGCGGTCAACCACAGCCACAACATCGACGGCCCGATGGTGATGGGCGTGGCGCCCCGGCCGGTGCACTTCCTGATCAAGAAGGAGGCGTTCGTCGGCCCGCTGGACCCCTTCCTGACCGGCATCGGTCAGCTGAAAGTGGACCGGCACGCCGCCGACCGCACGGCCATCACGCAGGCCCTCGACGTGTTGGCGCACGGCGGTGTCCTGGGGATATTCCCCGAGGGCACCCGTGGCGAGGGCGACTTCGCCGCGCTGCGCGCCGGGCTCGCCTACTTCGCGGTGCGCGGCGGCGCCCCGATCGTCCCGGTCGCGGTGCTGGGAAGTTCGGAGAAGCGGGGACGGTTGGTCAAAGGGCTGCCTCCGCTGCGGCACCGCGTCGACGTCGTCTTCGGCGACCCGTTCGACGCGGGCGACGGCAGCGGGCGGCGTACGCGCAGGGCGCTGGACGAGGCGACCGAGCGCATCCAGAAGCAGCTCACCGAGCACCTGGAAAACGCCAGGCGGCTGACCGGCCGTCTGGGCGACACTGAGTAGTGGATCAGCCGGGAGAAACCCGGTCGTTCCACCGATCACCACGATGAACTACGAGGTACGGACTTCATGAACGACCACATCCACTCCGAGGGCTCGGGCGAGGAGCACGACCACGGAGAGCTTGGCGACGCCGAGTACGCGGAGTTCATGGAGCTCGCCGCGGAAGAGGGCTTCGACCTCGAGGACGTCGAGGGGGCCATCGAGGCCGCCGGGCACGGGCCGCTGCCCGTCCTCGCCGTCGTCGGGAGGCCGAATGTCGGCAAGTCGACACTCGTCAACCGGATCATCGGGCGGCGTGAAGCCGTCGTCGAGGACAAGCCCGGCGTCACCCGCGACCGCGTGACCTACGAGGCCGAATGGGCGGGCCGCCGCTTCAAGGTCGTCGACACCGGCGGCTGGGAGCAGGACGTCTTCGGCATCGACGCCTCTGTCGCCGCGCAGGCCGAGTTCGCGATCGAGGCCGCCGACGCCGTCGTGTTCGTCGTCGACGCCAAGGTGGGCGCCACCGACACCGACGAGGCGGTCGTACGACTGCTGCGCAAGGCCGGCAAGCCCGTGGTGCTGTGCGCCAACAAGGTCGACGGCCCCAGTGGCGAGGCGGACGCCGCGTACCTGTGGTCCCTCGGTCTCGGTGAGCCGCACCCCGTCTCGGCCCTGCACGGCCGGGGCACCGGCGACATGCTGGACGCCGTACTGGAGGCGCTGCCGGACGCGCCGCGCGAGTCGTTCGGCGGGGGCGGCATCGGCGGCCCGCGCCGTATCGCCCTGATCGGCCGCCCGAACGTCGGCAAGTCCTCCCTGCTGAACAAGGTGGCGGGCGAGGAGCGCGTCGTCGTCAACGAACTGGCCGGCACCACCCGGGACCCGGTCGACGAGCTGATCGAACTGGGCGGTGTGACCTGGAAGTTCGTCGACACGGCGGGCATCCGCAAGCGCGTCCACCTCCAGCAGGGCGCCGACTACTACGCCTCGCTGCGCACCGCGGCCGCGGTGGAGAAGGCCGAGGTGGCGGTCATCCTGATCGACGCCTCCGAGTCCATCTCGGTCCAGGACCAGCGCATCGTGACCATGGCCGTAGAGGCGGGCCGCGCGATGGTCATCGCCTACAACAAGTGGGACACCCTGGACGAGGAGCGCCGCTACTACCTGGAGCGGGAGATCGAGACCGAGTTCGGCCAGGTCGCCTGGGCGCCCCGGGTCAATGTCTCGGCGCACACCGGACGGCACATGGAGAAGCTGGTCCCGGCCATCGAGACGGCCCTCGCGGGCTGGGAGACCCGGGTTCCGACCGGCCGGCTGAACGCCTTCCTCGGTGAGCTGGTCGCCGCCCACCCCCACCCGATCCGCGGCGGCAAGCAGCCCCGCATCCTGTTCGGCACCCAGGCCGGCACCAAGCCCCCGCGGTTCGTGCTCTTCGCCTCCGGCTTCATCGAGGCCGGCTACCGCCGCTTCATCGAGCGCCGGCTGCGCGAGGAGTTCGGCTTCGAGGGCACGCCGATCCACATCTCGGTGCGGGTGCGCGAGAAGCGCGGCAAGAAGAAGTAACGGCGGGAGTGAGTAACGGCGGGAAGAGAAGTACGGACACGACGAAGGGCGGCCCGGCGAAGGGCCGCCCTTACGTCTGCTCAGCCTCTGCGCGCCGGGGGCAGCGCGGCCGGGACATGGTGCATCCCCGAGCCCTGCTGTCCGATGTGCCCGACGCGCTGCCACTGCGGCTGCTGACCGCCGTTGCCGTTGTTGCCGTGCCGGGCGCTGTGCGCCCCCGCGCTGTAGGCGCTGTACGAGCTGCTGAACGACCCCGGACGATGGCCGCCGTACGTGCCCGTACCGCGCTGGATGCTCCCGAACGCGACGAACCCCAGGTCCTCCTCCCCACTGCGATCACCCGGCAGCGAACGGAAGGACTTGACGTACTCGGCGTACAGCGCGTCGTAGATCGGCGTGGGCGATGGACCGCCCTGAAGGCGGGGAACGTCGTATGCATGCACGTATGTCCAAACGACCCTGAGTCTTCAGGGATGCGGTCGGGAGCCGCCCTTTAGGGGTGTGCGGCACTCACGTCCCGGCAAGAGGCAGCGCCGCCCCGACCAACTTCCCGTTCGCCGCGGCCTTGTCCAGGGCCTCCCGCAGCAGGTCCTCCCTGGGCTGGCGTCCGATGGAGCCCACCGGGGCCGCGAACATCAGCACCTGCTGGTGCTTGTTCGCGGCGGCCCGCCAGCCGTCGGTCACCAGCAGCGGCTGGTGCGCCTGCCACCAGGCGACCGGCTGGCCCCCGTTGGTCCCCGGCTGAAGCACCGCGTGCAGCTGCCCCATCGCCAGCAGCACCGACCACCCGTGCAGCACCGGCGGCACATCGGCCAGCTCCGTCACCGGCATGAACCCCTGTTCGATGAGCAGCGGCAGGAAGTCGTCACCGGCGCCGGTCGCGCCGGGGCGCACGATGGGCCCGGTCGGCTCGACGACGAGCGCGGGGTGCAACTCCCCGGCGATCAGCACCAGTCCGCTGGTCACGCCGAGCACGGCCTGCTCCGGCACGATCTTGTCGGGCTCCAGGTCGACCGTGTCGCCGGTGATGGACTTCACGGCGCCCTGCAACTGCTCCTCGGTGACCTGGACGACCTGCGACGGCAGGCAGGTGGCGTGGGCGAAGGCGAGGACGGCGGTCTCGTCCCCGATGAACAGGACGGTGCTGGTGCGCTCCTGTTCCAGATCGCCCGGGGTGCGGCAGGACGTGCAGTCGTAACTGCCGGGGGCGTTGTCTCCGGCGAGCAGCCGGTCGGCTTCCTCGTCGCCGATCTCGGCACGTACCTCGTCGCTGACGTCGAGCATGCGTGGCACGGGGTGGCTCCTCGGGATGTGGTGCGGGTGGGGCCGGGTGGCTCCCGGCCCGTGAACCGGGCGGGTCCCGGGCTCATGAAGAAGACAACGGACGATCTGTGGCGGGAGTCACGCACCACGGCGAACGGAATCGAACCATCCAGCGCGCAGGGTCACCCTGCGTGCGGATTGCCCACTCACCGTCAAGTGCTAGGGAATCCAAGGAAGTTGGTTACGTGGGGTGTGTCACAGATCGTCGGGTTCGCTGGTCGACAAATCACGAAATGCGCGAATGAAGTGGGTGGCCGGAAATCGACGATACCGGGGGTAACGGCGAACTGGCCTGGAATGACAAGGAGTTGGTTGATACCGGGCGACCCATGTCCCTACATTCCTCGGCCGTGTGCAACGAGCACCGCTCGGGTACGTCCGCCGACCGCACCAGCCAGCATGCAGCACCACCTTCCGGCGGACGGGGCGAGCGCCGACGACGCGCCCCATGGCGTGGTCGGTGGCGTTCCGCCTTGGGGGACCCCGAGTCCTTCGAGAGGGAACTACATGTCCGAATGTGCCGATAACACTCACGACAACGCTCGGAAGACGCCGAAGGCTTCGAACGGAAGCCGGACTCGTACGACAGCGGTCCTCGCCGGGGCGGCACTGCTCGCCCCGCTCGGACTGCTGGCCGCCACCGGCAACGCCGCAGCGGCGGACAGCGGAGTGTGGGACCGCATCGCCCAGTGCGAGAGCGGCGGCAACTGGCACATCAACACCGGCAACGGCTACTACGGCGGGCTGCAGTTCTCCGCCTCCACCTGGCGCGGCTTCGGCGGCACGGCCTACGCGCCGACGGCGGACCAGGCCAGCAAGGCCCAGCAGATCGCCGTGGCCACCAAGGTCCAGCGCGCCCAGGGATGGGGCGCGTGGCCCACCTGTTCGGCCCGGGCCGGAGCGTACGGGAGCGCAGCCGGGGCTCCCGCGGCCGGCTCTCAGCCCTCCGCCAAGGCGGCTCCATCGACCACCAAGGCGGCCCCGTCGACTCCGTCGCAGACGCCGGAGCGTTCGTCGGGACACACGACCCGCGACTCGTCCCGCGGTGACTACACCGTCCGCGAGGGCGACACGCTGAGTGGCATCGCCGCCCGGCACGGGACCACCTGGCAGCAGCTCCATGCCGCCAACAGGTCCGTCATCGGCGGTGATCCCGACCTGATCGTGCCCGGGCAGCGCCTCGAACTCTGAGCGCGGCCCACTGGCCCCGCCCGGTCCGCCGACCGGGTGGGGCCTTGCGTCCATCGGACGCGCCGCACCGGTTGGTGGCAATAAGCTGCCTAGCGTGCTGATATGAAATACGCACCGCTCACGATCGCCCTAGCCGCCGCCCTGTTGACCGCCGCCACCCCAGCGACGTCGCACGCCACGCACGCGCCCCAGGTGGCGCCACCACTACCGGCGTCCGGACCACCTCCCAAACCCTCGTCACTGGCCTGCGCCAGGAGCCATTGGCCCTGGGGCTGTGTCGCCCAGTGCGAGAGCGGCGGCAATTGGCACATCAACACCGGCAACGGCCACTACGGCGGACTCCAGTTCTCGCAGCGGACCTGGGAGGGCTTCGGCGGGCTGAAGTACGCCCCGCGCGCGGATCTCGCCAGCCGCAAGGAGCAGATCACCATCGCCCGCAAGGTGGTGGCCGTGCAGGGCTGGGGGGCCTGGCCGCACTGTTCCCGGCGGTACGGGCTCAAGGGCCGTATGAAGTGGGACGGACCCAGCGCCGCCCAGCACCGGCTGAACCGCGGCGCGACGCCGCTCAGGCCGAAGGACTCGAACCGGTGGGCCGCCTCCCTGCCCGGCCTGCGAATTCACACGCCTCTCCGCTGAACACGACCGCGCCGCGCCGCAGTTCGTGGACGACTGCCGCCCGGGCCCGCAGCGCGGGCGGCAGTCGTTGCTCGGCGACGACCACACACGCGTCGAGACCGCTCAGCAACTCGTACGTATGGGCGGCGACCGTGGGCGACATGCCCTGCGCGGGCTCGTCCACGAGCACGACACGCGCGCGTGCCAGCAGAGCGCGGGACAGCGCGAGCATGCGCTGCTCGCCGCCGGACAGGGTGCCGGCGCGGCGGGCGAGGAGGGTCCTCAGCCGGGGGTAGGCGTCGAGGGCGATGTCGTACGGCGCGCCCGCGAGTTCGAGGTTCTCGCGCACGCTGAGGGAGCCGAACACCGCCTGCCGCTCGGGGACCAGGCACAGTCCGCGGCGGGCCCGCTCGTACGCGGGCACCCGGGTCACGTCGACGCCGTCCCACACCACCGCGCCGCCCGACAGCCGCACCGTTCCGGCCAGGGCGCGCAGGGCCGTCGTACGGCCGGATCCGTTCCGGCCCAGCAGGACGGTGAGGCCGGGGCCGTGAGCGGCGATCGTGACGCCGTGGAGGGCTTCCAGAGGGCCGTAGCGCACGCGCGCGTGGCGCAGCGAGATGGTGGTCGTCATGCGGGGGCCTCCTGGCTGCCTGCCGCGTCGAGCACGCGGTCGGGTGGGCCGGAGGCGACGATGCGGCCGGCCGTCATCACGTGCACGGTGTCGGCGAGGTCGGCGACCAGGTCGAGGTCGTGCTCGACGACGAGGAGGGCCGTGCCGTCCGCGGCGAGGGCCCTCAGGACCCGGGCGAGTGCGGTGACTTCCGCCGTGTCGAGGCCGGCGGCGGGCTCGTCCAGCAGCAGGACGCGCGGGCCGCCGGCGAGGGCCCGGGCGAGTTCGACACGCCGGAGCGTGCCGGTGGGCAGACCGGCGGCGGGCAGCGAGCGTACCGGGCCGTCCAGGCCCATCAGCCGCAGGGACCGCTCCACGGCCGACGGGTCCTTCAGGCGGCCCTGTTCGGCGCCCACACGGACGTTCTCGGCCACGGTGAGGGAGGGGAACACGGCCAGTTGCTGGAAGGTGCGGGCGATGCCCAGGCGGGTGCGGGCGTGGGCGGGCAGGTGGGTGATGTCGCGGGTGCCGAACCGGACTTGGCCGTGGGTGGGGCGGTGGGTGCCGGCGAGGCAGTGGAACAGGGTGGTCTTGCCTGCGCCGTTGGGGCCGATGATCGCGGTGACCTTGCCCGGGGGGACGGTGAGGGTGATGTCGTCGACGGCGGTGAAGTTGTCGTAGCGGGCCTGGAGGTGGTGCGTTGTCAGTGCGGGTGTGCGGGGGTGCACGCGGCCTTCGGCCGCGTTCGGGTTCCGACCCGCACCGCCCGTGCGGCTTTCGTCGTCGGGTGCGGGTGGCCCCTGTGGGGGTTCTACGCCGTCGGCGGCTGGTCGGTCGGTGCGCGGTGGCGTTCCCGCCGTGCTCAACGCCGTCACGCCGGTCAGCGCCGGGCGGGGGGCTCGTTCTCGCTCGGGTGGGTGCAGGTGTTGACGTACCTGGGCGCCCAGCGCCGTGAGCCGTGCCCCGCGCCGCGGGCGCAGCCTCCCCGCCGCCGTCCGCAGTGCCTCGTACGGTCCCCCCGGGAACCGTCCCACCAGCACCGCAAGCACCCCGATCAGCGCCGCCGCCACCCCGCCCCGGGCGCCCGCGTCCAGGCCGACCAGGAGGGCCGCCGCGGTCAGGGCGCCCAGGGTGCTGTCGGCGCCGAGGACCACCACCGCGGCGAACCAGAGCAGGCCGCGGACCGGGTCGTAGGCGGCCGGGTCGAAGGCGCGCAGGCCCATGCCGAGCATGCCGCCGCCGAGGGCGGCCAGGGCGGCGCCCGAGACGAAGGCCAGGAGCTTGAGGGAGGGCACCTGGACGCCCGCCGCCGACGCGCCGGACTCGTGGTCCCGCATCGCCGCCAGGGCCCGTCCCGTACGGCCCCGGCGCAGCAGCCAGGTCGTCAGCAGGGCGGCGGCCAGGAGGCCGAGCTCCAGGACGTAGTACACGCGGTCGCCCTCGAAGCCCGCCGGGCGGCCCAGGGAAAGGCCCGCGATGGCGTACGGCTGGTCGAAGACGAAGCGGCTCACGCCGACGCCCACCGCGAAGGTGGCCAGCGCCAGGGCCAGACCCCGGCGGTTGATCGCCGGCCAGCCCGTGAGGAGGCCCAGGGGCGCCACCAGGACGACCGCCAGCGCCAGTGCAGCCAGCTCCGGCAGCCGGGGCAGGCCCGGGAAGCGGCCCGCCGCCAGCAGGGCCGTGAACAGGGCGCCCAGTCCCGCGTACGCCGCCTGGCCGAGGGAGATCTGGCCGCCGCGGCCGGTGACGACCACGAGGGACAGCAGCACCACGGCCAGCGCCGGGACCTGCACCGACGTATGCAGGTCCGAGCCCGCGAAGCCCAGGGGGAGCAGGAAGAGGACGGCCGCCACGATCCAGGCGCCCGGCGGGGTCGGCACGCGCGCGGTGGCCGTGCGGGGCAGGGCGTCGCGGGTGCCGACGCCGGGCAGGGCCAGGGCCGCGATCAGCAGGGCCACCACGAAGAGGTTGGTGCCGACCGCCTGGAGCAGCGGGGCGCCCCAGCCCGACGGGTGCAGACGGGTGAGCTGGCTCTGCGCCACGCCGATGGCCAGCGCCGCCACCACCGCGACCGGCAGGCTGCGCATCCGCGCGGCCACCGCGACCGCGACCACCTCCATCACCAGCAGCGGCATGCCGTACGGGTCGAGACGCAGGTACGGCGCGAGCAGCACGCCCGTCAGTCCCGCCGTGAACGAGCCGAACGCCCAGCCCGCCGCCGCCACCCGGTCCGCGTCGATGCCGCCGAGGACGGCGAGCTGCCGGTCGTCCACCACGGCACGCAGCTCCCGGCCGAAGCGCGTCCAGCGGATGACCGCGCCGACCCCGGCCGCCAGCAGCAGCGCCACCGCGAGCTGGCCCCACGGATCCGCCGACACCAGCTCGGGGGCGTCGTCCCGGGCCCCCTGGCCCCACAGCAGCGCCGCACCGCCCACCAGCAGCACGAACACGCCGATGGAGGCCACCAGGGTCTGCGCCGGGTCGCCGCCCAGGACCGACAGCGGACGGAAGACGAACCGTTCCAGCGCCATCCCGATGGCGGGCGCCAGGACCAGCAGCGTCACCGTCGCGCCCGCCCACAGCGGCCAGCCCCACTCCACGACGCACTGGCGCAGCACATACGCGCACACCATCGCGATCGCCCCGTGCGCGAAGTTCAGCACGCCCGTCGCGCGGTACGTGACCACCAGGCCGATGCCGGTGAGCGCGGCGGCGCTGCCGACCGACAGACCGGCCAGGGTGAGGTCGTACGTCAGGGAGGACATCAGTCATCCGCTTCGGCGGGCTCACAGATCGGGCACGGGCCCAGTTCGCCGCTCCTGACCAGCTTCGCATCGACGGGGACGGCCTCCACCTTGCCGGCGACCAGCGGACAGTCCGCCCGGTGCCAGAGGGTGCCGCCGGGCACCATCAGCAGGTCCCCGCTGACCGCGAGCGGCGCCGCGGCCGACTGCCCGGACTCCTCGGCGTCGGCGGGCTCGGCGGCCACCAGAAGGCCGTACAGCTCCTCCACGCGCGCGGCGGCGAGCGCGCCCCGGCCATGGGTCAGCAGCACCGACCCGGCGATGATCAGCGCGGCCCCGGGCACCGTGCAGGACGCCAGATACGGCAACTGCCGCTCGGCGAACCGCTCGCCGGAGATGCCGTACCAGCCGATGACGCACAGCACCGCGCCGGCCGCGAGCGCGGCCCAGCCGGCCCACAGGACGGGGTGCACGGTCCGCAGTCGGGCTGTCCGCATCGCTGGCTCCCACATGTCGGTCTGTGTGCCCGCACAGCCCGCACATCGGATGTGTGCGCATGTGCCTGGCCGTCTTCCATGTCCGCCAATGGACTTGCACTATGCCTCGTGCAAGCTGACCCTGAAAGCACCGGGCGCAGCCCGCCCGGATCGACACCCGGTGGTGAGCCAGATGGTTCTCGGGAGCGACCTCAGGCGGAACGGCGCACGCAGGGGACGGGGGACGGCGCTGGCGGCCGCCCTGCTCCTCATCCTCGCCCCGGCCCTCGCCGCGTGCACCGACGACGAGGGCGGCGGCGGCAACGAGACCCCGCCGACACCGACCGTCGAGCGGACCTCACCGGCCGCATCGGCGCCCGCCGACGTGGCGGCCGCCGAGACGGAGATCAAGCAGAACTGGCAGAAGTTCTTCGACCCGAAGACCTCCCTGGAGGACAAGCAGACCGTCCTGGAGAACGGCGAGCAGATGGCGCCCGTCCTGCAGGCGTTCAGCGGTGACGAGCGCGGCGGGCAGGTCCAGGCGAAGGTCTCCAAGATCGAGTTCACCGCGCCGACCGAGGCGAACGTGACGTACGACCTGACGCTGAAGGGCGCCACCGCCCTGCCGAACGCCGCCGGAACCGCCGTCGAACAGGACGGCACCTGGAAGGTGTCCGCGAAGACCCTGTGCGCGCTGGTCCAGATGAGCGGCAATGCGTCGCCGATTCCGGGGTGCTGAGGCGGCGATCGCCGTGCTGGTGCTGGCTCTGAGTACGGCGTGCGGCAGCCGGCTGCCGGAGAGCGACTTCGAGCACCGCGACCGGGGCACGGCCCCCGCGCCGGCCGACGACCGCACCCCGATCCGGGTCGGCGTCATCACCAGCGCCACCAGCCCGGTCGGCGGCGACGCCTTCATCGGCCCGCGTGACGGCGCCAAGGCCTACTTCGACCGGCTCAACGCGCGCGGCGGCATCGACGGCCGCCGTGTCGAGGTGCGGCTGTGCGACGACGGCGGCAGCGGCGTCGGCAACAACGAGTGCGTGCACGAGCTGATCGACGAGGACAAGGTCGTCGCCCTGGTCGCCACCACCGCCCTGGACTACGCGGGCGCCTCGCGCGTCTCACGCGCGCGCGTGCCCGACATCGGCGGCCAGCCCATCGGGGCCGCCTACGACACCTACCCGCACCTGTACAGCATCTACGGCAGCCTCGCGCCCCGCGACGGCACCACCGGCTGGGACGGCAAGCAGTACGGCGGCACCGAGGTCTACCGCTACTTCAAGCGCGAGCACGGCGCCCGCACGGCCGCCGTGGTCTCCTACAACCAGCCCGCGTCCGCCGCCTACGCCCGGCTCGTCGAGCGGGGCCTGAAGGCCGAGGGCTACAAGGTGGTCACCGAGCAGGTCGACTTCGCGCTGCCCAACTTCCGCGCGATCGCGGCCGACCTCAAGGACCAGGGCGCCGACCTCGTCTTCGACGCCATCGACAGCCACGGCAACGCCCGACTGTGCGAGGCGATGGACGACGTCGGCGCCGAGGTCACCGCCAAGGTCACGAACGTACAGAACTGGACGTCCGCCGTCGCCGAGGACTACAAGGACTCCCCGCGCTGCCGCAACGCCCTGTGGGCGACCGGATCGTCCCGCAACTTCGAGGACACGGACCACGACGCCGTACGCGCGTTCCGGGACGCCACGAAGGGGCTGAAGACGCACTCCCAGTGGCAGCTCGAGGGCTGGGCGGCGGCGATGTGGTTCACGGACGCGGCCAGGTCGTGCGCGCGGTCGGACACCGGCGTCACGCGCGCGTGCGTCGACGACTACGTGAACCGCGGCCAGGGATACACCGCCGACGGCCTGCTGATCCCGGTCCGGTTCGAGCGGCTGCCCGAGCCGCCCGAGAGCCGCCGGACCTGTCTGTCGGTCGCCCGCTGGGAGGACGGCCGGGGCTGGGTCTCCCAGGGCGACATGAACACCACGTGCTTCGAGGTGCCGCAGCTCTCGTACGAGCCGTGACAGGCAACCAAAGGGCCGCCTCGCCGGTCCAACCGACAGAGCACACAGCGCGGAGGGAGGAACCGCAGCGCATGACGCCCGTGCCGCAGGCCGCACCACTGCGCGCCGACTGCATCGCGGATTCGGCGGGCGGGCTGACCTTCGACGTCACGGCGGCGGCCGGGGCGAGTGGGCCCGCCCATCTCGTACTGCGCCACCGCGAGGGCCGCGAGGAGGTCACCCTGCCGCTGACCCCGGCCACCGCCGGCCGCCTGCGCGCCGCCCTGCCGAGCAGCGTGGCGCTGCCGGAGGGCCACTGGGACGCGTTCGCACGCGTGACGGAGGGCGAACCGCACCGCCTGATGCCGGGCGCGATGAAGGTGCACTCCCTGGCTTCTCGAGTCCCGTACGAAACCCGACAAGGGAACCTGAGTGTCGAATGCCGCTTAGCTGCAACGCCCTTGAGGGGCGCGGGGAACTGCGCGACCAGCCACAATAGACCCGCACTCGCCCGCGAACCCGTACCCCCGAACCATTAGGCGCCCATGCTCGACACCTCCGCAAGACTCCTGCGGCTGCTCTCCCTCCTCCAGGCCCACCGCGAATGGTCAGGTGCCGACCTGGCCGAACGCCTCGGCGTCACGCCCCGTACCGTCCGCCGCGACATCGACCGCCTACGCGAACTCGGCTACCCGGTCAACGCCAGCCCCGGCACCGGCGGCGGCTACCAGCTCGGTGCCGGCGCCGAGCTACCACCCCTCCTCCTGGACGACGACGAGGCCGTCGCCGTAGCCGTAGGCCTGCGCACCGCCGCAGGCCAGGGCATCGAGGGCATCGGCGAGACCTCCGTACGGGCCCTCGCCAAACTGGAGCAGGTCCTGCCGAACCGGCTGCGCCGCCGCGTGGCCGCGCTGAACGCCTTCACCGTGCCGATGCTGCGCAGCCCCCGGCCCTCCGGCGTCGACCCCGCCGTCCTGACCGAGCTCGCGAACCTCTGCCGGGACGCGGAGCGCCTGCGCTTCGAGTACCGCGACCACGACAACGCCGCCACCCGCCGGACGGTCGAGCCGCACCGCCTGGTGTGCAGCGAGCGCCGCTGGTACCTGGTCGCCTGGGACCTCGACCGCGAGGACTGGCGTACGTTCCGCGTCGACCGCATCACCCCCAGGCCGCCGCACGGCCCGCGCTTCACGCCGCGCACCCCGCCCGCCGAGGACCTCGCCGCGTATGTCTCCCAGGGCGTCTCCACGCGCGCGTACGCCTCGCACGCCGTGATCCGGCTGCTGGTGCCCCTGCACGAGGCGGCCGAGCGCATCTCGCCCTCCGCGGGCACCCTGGAGGCCGACGGGGACGCCGCCTGCGTCCTGCGCACCGGGGCCGCGAGCCTCGATGTGATGGTGCTGCACATCATGATGATCGGCTTCGAGTTCGAGGTGCTGGAGCCCGTCGAGTTCATCGAGGCGATCAGGGACGCTCGGGATCTGCTGTCCCGGTCGCTGGAGCGGGGGACCGGTCGGGCTCCGCGTGCGCGGGGTGGTGCAGATCGAACGCCGGGGACTCCGAGCGGATCCGCGGCAGCGTCGTGAAGTTGTGCCGCGGGGGCGGGCAGGAGGTCGCCCACTCCAGGGAGCGGCCGTAGCCCCAGGGGTCGTCGACGTCGACCCGCCGGCCGTACCTGGCGGTCTTCCAGACGTTGTAGAGGAACGGCAGCGTCGACAGGCCGAGCAGGAACGCGCCGATCGTCGAGACCGTGTTCAGCGCAGTGAAGCCGTCGGCCGCCAGGTAGTCGGCGTACCGGCGGGGCATGCCCTCCGCGCCCAGCCAGTGCTGCACCAGGAACGTGGTGTGGAAGCCGACGAACAGCGTCCAGAAGTGGATCTTGCCCAGCCGTTCGTCGAGCATCTTCCCGGTGAACTTGGGCCACCAGAAGTGGAACCCGGCGAAGATCGCGAAGACGACCGTGCCGAAGACGACGTAGTGGAAGTGGGCGACCACGAAGTACGTGTCGGAGACGTGGAAGTCCAGCGGCGGAGACGCCAGGATCACCCCCGTCAGACCGCCGAACAGGAACGTCACCAGGAAGCCCGTCGCCCACAGCATGGGCGTCTCGAAGGACAGTGAGCCCTTGAGCATGGTCCCGGTCCAGTTGAAGAACTTCACGCCCGTGGGCACGGCGATCAGGAAGCTCATGAAGGAGAAGAACGGCAGCAGCACCGCGCCCGTGACGAACATGTGGTGCGCCCACACCACGATCGACAGACCGGTGATCGCCATCGTCGCCGCGACCAGCGTGAGGTAGCCGAACATCGGCTTGCGTGCGAAGACCGGGATGATCTCGCTGATGATGCCGAAGAACGGCAGCGCGATGATGTACACCTCGGGATGCCCGAAGAACCAGAACAGGTGCTGCCACAGCAGCGCCCCGCCGTTGCCCGCGTCGAACACCACCGAGCCGAACCGGCGGTCCGCCTCCAGCACCAGCAGGGCCGCGGCCAGCACCGGGAACGCCATCAGGATCAGGATCGACGTGAACAGCGTGTTCCAGGTGAAGATCGGCATCCGGAACATCGTCATGCCGGGGGCGCGCATCCCGATGATGGTGGTGATGAAGTTGACCGCGCCGAGGATCGTGCCGAAGCCGGCCAGTGCCAGGCCCATGATCCACAGATCGGGGCCGATGCCGGGGGAGCGTTCCAGGCTGTTCAGCGGTGCGTAGGCGAACCAGCCGAAGGCGGCCGGTCCGTCCGGCACGATCAGTGAGCCCATCACGATCAGGCCGCCGAACAGGAACAGCCAGTACGAGAGCATGTTCAGCCGGGGGAAGGCGACATCCGGGGCGCCGATCTGGAGCGGCATCAGCTCGTTGGCGAAGCCCGCGAAGGTCGGGGTCGCGAACAGCAGCAGCATGATCGTGCCGTGCATGGTGAACAACTGGTTGAACTGCTCGTTGCTCAGCAACTGCATCCCGGGCCGGGCCAGTTCGGCCCGCATCAGCATGGCCATGACGCCGCCGGCCAGGAAGAACACGAACGATGTGATCAGGTAGAGATGGCCGATCTTCTTGTGATCGGTGGTGGTCAGCCAGTCGACGATCACCCGGCCGCCGGGCTGCCTGCTTCGCATGGGTGCCGTCGCCCGTACGGTCTGCGTCCCCATCGCTCGCTCCGCCCCTTCGCTCGTCGCGTCCCGGGCCCGCTGAAGCCCGCGTCGCACGCGCCGGCGCGAGCTCACGCCATGATGCTCGCGTCGGCAGCGCTCCGACAGAGGGCGTACGGAGGTTCTGTGGTGGAGCCATGTACTTCCTGTGCCGCACCGGCTCCCGTGGCCCGCGCCGAATCGGGGGATAAAGGAGCCCGGGGGCGGTTCCCCGGGCACTTTTGCGCCGGACGGTGGGTGGGTCTCCATGACACGCGGGAATTACCATCGAATGCCTGCGGAAGGCCCGGAAAATCCCTCGTCCGTGTGACGGCCGGGTGATGGCCAATCGGCCGAAACGCGTGTCGTGATTCTGTGACAAAAGCGTGACCCGGGACGTACGTGTGCCCTAGCGTGGGTCGCATGGCACCCATTCCGAAACCCCCCGCAGAACCCGAGGACAACCCGGACGGGTATGTCGGTCTCGATGCCGACCGGGCCGAGCGGCTCGCCCGTGACCGTGGGTGGTCGACGGTGCGTTCGCTGCCGCCGGGGGCGATCATCACCATGGAATACCGCAGTGGCCGGCTGAACTTCGAGGTGAAGGACGGCCAGGTGGCGCGGGCCTGGAAGGGCTGACATACGGCTGATACACGACGGCGACGGCCCCGGTTCCCGAGCGGAACCGGGGCCGTCGCCGTGAGCGGGTGGCTGTGCGTACCGAACCCGCCGTTCGGGGGAGGTCAGCCGCCGGTGAGGGGGCGGGCCGAGGGGGCGCCGCCGCGGGTGATGCGGTCCGTGTGCGGCGGGCGGCGGCTGCCGGCCGGGGTGACCGGGGTGCGCTCCGCGCGGGTCGTGTGCGGGCCGGGCGCCATGTAGCCGGGTGTTCCCCGGGTGGAACGGGCCGCAGCGGTCGTGTCGCGGGCCGCGGGGGACGTGTCGCGCGCCGCGGCCTCGTTGTCGGCCGGCGTGGGACGCGGCTTGAGCGGCACCGGGGCCTCGACCGGGGCGGTCGGGACGGCGACGGTGCCGGCCCGGCGCTCGCGCCAGCGTTCGCGCACCTCGAAGATCCGGGCCTCGGAGCGGGCGATCAACGGCTCGAACCACGGCAGGGCGAGCAGGATCAGCAGGCCGGCGGCCCAGCCGAGGAGCACGTCGCTCAGCCAGTGCGTACCGAGGTAGACGGTGGACATGCCCACGCCGAGCGAGGTCACCGCCGACAGGGCCGACAGCCAGCGGCGCGCTCTCGGGGTCGAGGCCAGATAGGCCAGGATTCCCCAGGTCACCACGGCGTTGGCGGTGTGGCCGCTGGGAAATATATCGCCGCCCAGCCACATCTCGTTCGAGCCGATGCTGGTCGCGTAGTGCGGACCGAGGCGGCCCATGCCGAGCTTGGCGGCACCCACGGTGATGTTCAGCAGCAGCAGCGAGACGCCGAGCGCGAGCAGCGGCCGCAGCGTGTGCTGCCGCCAGGAGCGCCAGCCCAGCCAGGCCGCGACCATCACGGCGGTCGGGCCGCGCTGGCCGACCACCACGTAGTAGTCGACGAACGCGTGGATCTCCGCCCACTGCTGGTACGGCCGGAAGAACATGACCTGCCAGTCGAGCCGGACCAGCCACGAGGTGATGACGACGGCCCACACGATGGCGCCATAGAAGGCCAGGGTCGAGGCGAAGAGCACGATCCTGTGCCGGGTCATCCGCGGCACATCGATGTGGGCCGGACGTTCCGGTTCCCGGTCCAGCCTGGCGAAGACCCGGTCCAGACGGGTCAGCTTTCGTTCGGTACGCACTCAATCGACGTTACAGCGAGTGAGCGCAGTTCAACGGCGATTCCACGGCTTTGTGATGACGATGTGATGTGGGATTCCTCTCGGCGGGAGCTCTATTTCCAAGGAATCCGTAATCGTGTGGGGCGGCATCCTTCAATTCCTTTGATCATCCTGTTCGTTAGTTTTTCACTGCTTATTAATTCGTTCACCGAATCATGGGGCGGATTTCTCCTGCCGCTCACTGGCTGGAGTCGGGTCCTGTGGCGTACGCCACACGCGATCGTGTGGAGTCTGAGAGGTCCGCCACTCGGCCCGGACGCGGACTCGCGTACCCTGACGAGTCACTCGCCGTTGTTGCGCGGGCCGGAGACCACCGCTCCTCTCCGGCCGAGTCGCGGGGAAGTCCCCACCCCGCGTGCCCGCCGAGGGCGAGGGAACATCTGGGAGGTACGTACATGTCCGGGACGACCACGGCCGCCGCTGCGCTGCGCCGTCGGGCGGCCGGGGCCGGTGCCAACCGCTGGGTCGTCCTCGTCGTCCTCTGCGTCAGCCTGCTGCTCGTCGCCGTCGACGCGACCGTGCTGCACGTGGCGGTGCCCGCCGTCACCGAGGACCTCCGCCCCGGCGCGATAGAACTGCTCTGGATCGTCGACATCTATCCGCTCGTCTGCGCCTCGCTGCTGATCCTCTTCGGCACGCTCGGCGACCGGGTGGGCCGCAGACGGGTCCTGCTCCTCGGATACGGCCTCTTCGGCCTCGCCTCCGGCCTCGCGGCCCTCGCGCACGACCCACAGGTGCTGATCCTGGCCCGCGCCCTGCTCGGCGTGGGCGGCGCGATGATCATGCCCGCGACGCTGTCGATCCTGCGCCAGGTCTTCCCCGACCGGCGCGAGCGGGCTCTCGCCATCGGCATCTGGAGCGCGGTGGCCGCGGTGGGCGCGGCGGTCGGGCCGCTGCTCGGCGGCTTCCTCCTCGAGCACTTCTGGTGGGGCTCGGTCTTCCTCGTCAACATCCCGCTGATGCTGGTCAGCCTCCCGGTGGGACGGCTGCTGCTGCCCGAGTCCAAGGGCGACGATAAGGGGCCCTGGGACGTCGTCGGCGCGCTGCTGGCGGCGGCCGGCCTCTTCGGCGTCGTCCTGGGCGTGAAGCGGCTCGGCGGCGGAGAGCCGGTGGCCAGCCTGCTCACCCTGGTGCCCCTGGTGGCCGGCGCCGGGCTGCTGGTCCTCTTCGTGCGACGGCAGAAGCGGCGGGCGTATCCGCTGGTGGACCTCAAGATGTTCGCCCGCCCGGCGTTCAGTACGTCCGTCGGGTGCATCGTGCTGGCCATGCTCGCGCTGGTCGGTCTCGAGCTGATCGCGGCGCAGTACCTGCAGCTCGTGCTCGGGCTGTCGCCGCTGGAGACGGGGCTGCGGCTGCTGCCGCTGACGTTCGCGGCGATGGCTGCGGGGCTCGCGGGCGCCCGGATGCTGCGGCGGTTCGGGCCGCGGAGCATGGTGTGCTTCGGGTTCTGCCTGACGGCCGCCGCGGTGGTCCTGCTGACGCTGATGGGGCGGGCGGACAACTGCGGGCTCATGGTGTCCGGGTTCGTACTGCTCGGCTTCGGACTCGAGACCACGCTCTTCGGGGCGTACGAGTCGATGCTGAGCGAGGCTCCGCAGGAGCAGGCCGGCGGGGCGGCGGCGATCGGGGAGACGTCGTACCAACTCGGCGCGGGGATCGGCATCGCGTTGCTGGGCAGCGTGATGAACGCGGCGTACGCCCCCGGGCTGGCGACCGTGCCAGGGGTGCCGGCGCACGCCTCCACGGCGGCTTCGCACTCGCTGGGGGAGGCGTACGAGGTTGCCGCGCAGCTCGGCGGGCCTGCGGGGGTTGCCCTGCGGCATGCGGCCCGGGATTCGTTTGTGCACGGGCTGCATGTGACGTTGCTGGTGAGTGCGGGGTTGTTGTTGCTGGGGGCCGTGATGGCGTTGCGGTTGCCGCGGGCGATGCAGTGTGAGGCGGCTGCTGTGGAGTTGCCCAAGCCTCGGGAAGTCGCCGAGTCACGCGTCTCCGCTTGACCGGGCCTTCTCCCACCCACGCACCACCCGTTTCCAGTTCGTTGAGCGGTTGACCTCTCCTGTGGGGGTTCCTCGCCGTCGGCGGCCTGCCGTGTGTGGGTGCGTGCGTACTGGACGTGCGGGACACTGCGTCGTAGCGTCTGGGCCCAGAGTCGTAACTAGCGGCGCTAGTTTAAGTCGTTGCCGGAGGGTCCCCATGTCCGCGTCCTCGAAGCTGCCCCCGTTCGACCCCGCCGACCCCCTCGGCATCGACGACCTCCTCGACGCCGAGGACCTGGCGATTCGGGGCACCGTGCGGGAGTGGGCCGCGGATCGGGTCGTGCCGTATGTCGCCGAGTGGTACGAGCAGGGCGAGCTGCCGGGGATCCGCGAGCTCGCCCGGGAGCTCGGGGAGATCGGTGCCCTCGGGATGTCGCTCAGCGGATACGGGTGCGCCGGGGCCTCCGCCGTGCAGTACGGGCTCGCCTGTCTGGAGCTGGAGGCCGCCGACTCCGGGATCCGGTCCCTGGTGTCCGTGCAGGGGTCGCTCGCCATGTACGCCATTCACCGGTTCGGGAGTGAGGAGCAGAAGCAGGGATGGCTTCCTCGTATGGCCTCCGGTGAGGTGATCGGGTGCTTCGGGCTGACCGAGCCCGACCACGGGTCCGACCCGGGCTCCATGCGGACGTACGCCAAGCGGGACGGCTCGGACTGGGTGCTCAACGGGCGGAAGATGTGGATCACCAATGGGTCGGTCGCCGGGGTCGCCGTGGTGTGGGCGCAGACCGAGGAGGGGATCCGCGGGTTTGTCGTGCCGGCCGGCAGTGCCGGGTTCTCCGCGCCCGAGATCAAGCACAAGCTGTCGCTGCGCGCCTCCGTCACCAGTGAGCTCGTTCTCGACGACGTACGGTTGCCCGCCGATGCCGTGCTGCCCGAGGTCGTCGGGCTCAAGGGGCCGCTGAGCTGTCTCTCGCACGCCCGGTACGGGATCGTGTGGGGCGCGATGGGTGCGGCGCGGTCCTGCTTCGAGGCCGCCGTCGACTACGCGAAGACGCGGGAGCAGTTCGGCCGGCCGATCGGGGGCTTCCAGCTCACCCAGGCCAAACTCGCCGACATGGCGCTCGAACTGCACAAGGGGATTCTGCTCGCCCACCATCTGGGGCGGCGCATGGACGCCGGCCGCCTGCGTCCCGAGCAGGTCAGCTTCGGCAAGCTCAACAATGTCCGCGAGGCCATCGACATCTGCCGTACGGCGCGGACGATTCTCGGTGCCAACGGGATCTCGCTCGAATACCCCGTGATGCGGCACGCGACCAACCTCGAATCGGTGCTCACCTACGAGGGCACCGTCGAGATGCACCAGCTCGTGCTGGGCAAGGCGCTCACCGGGCTCGACGCCTTCCGCTGATCCCCACCAGGGGGCAGGGCCGGCGAGCGGCCCTGCCTCAGCTCTGGTTGTAGAAGCCGTCCTCGCGGTGCGGTGCCCGCTCGCCGCTGACGATCTCCGTGTCGGCCGGGCTCAGCAGGAACACCCGGTTGGACACGCGGTCGATCGAACCGCGCAGACCGAAGATGAGCCCCGCCGCGAAGTCCACGACGCGCTTGGCGTCGGCGGGCTCCATGGCCGTGAGGTTCATGATGACGGGGACCCCGT
This sequence comes from Streptomyces sp. UG1, assembly GCF_049974585.1. Classification (NCBI taxonomy): domain Bacteria; kingdom Bacillati; phylum Actinomycetota; class Actinomycetes; order Kitasatosporales; family Streptomycetaceae; genus Streptomyces; species Streptomyces sp. UG1. The sequence continues at coordinate 38,712 of NZ_JBNGGG010000010.1, forward strand.
CCCGGAACAGCTCGCCGATGGCGCGGGCGTCCCGGAAGCTGTCCGGAGTGACCGTGCCGATCCGGCGGCCCTTCTCCTCGGCGACATCCGTGGCCACCTTGACCCTCGGGTCGGTGACCCAGGCATCCCCGGGCTCGGTCCCTTCGGAGTAGTCGTCGTCGTAGTAACGCTCGTCATCGTTGTCGTCGACGAGGCCCAGCCAGGCACTCGCCTTGCGCACCGATCCCATGGACGCCTCCTCTCACAGCGTTCTTTCTCGTCTGCCGCATCCCTATGGTCATCCATGATGCGGACGTCGTGCCAAGTGGATAGACGCCGCGCGGGGGGTTTGTGACGGTACTGGTGCACAGCGAATACGTCGAGAGCCCGTGTCCCCCAAGGGGCATGCCACGTACGGCTGCTGACTGGGAGTGAAATATGATTCTTCACGGCGTATGGGTGATGTGGGGTGCGTACGGGTGAACGCCGCGGGCGGGGCTCTCGGGGCCGCGATCGGTACGATGCGCCAGCTCAGCGTCGCAGGAACGTCGTAAGAACCACGGGGGAGCGTCGTGTTCGGAATCGTCAGGCCCTGTCGTCATCGCCTCGGGGAGAACCTCGCAGGGCAATGGTTGGCGCATTTGTGCGGACTGTGCCTCTCGTTGCGCGGGGACCACGGCCAGTTCGCGCGGATCGTGACGAACTACGACGGGCTCCTCATCTCCGTCCTGACCGAGGCTCAGGCGCAGCGGGACAACGGACTTCGGCGTACGGCCGGACCGTGCCCGTTGCCGCGGGATGCGCACCGCGTCCGTCGCTCAGGGCGAGGGCGCCCGGCTCGCCGCCGCCGTCTCGCTGGTGCTCGCCTCGGCCAAGGTGCGTGACCATGTCGCCGACGGCGACGGGCTGCTGGCCCGCAGGCCGTTGGCGTTCGCCGCGCGCCGGGTGGCCGCGGGCTGGGGCGCGGCCGGTGCCCGCAGCGGCTCGGCCGTCGGGTTCGACACCGCCGTACTCGTCGACGCTGTGGACCGGCAGGTCGGCATCGAGGCGCTCGCCGGGCTCGGGACGCCGATCCTCGCCGTGACCGAACCGACCGAGACGGCGACCGCCGCCGCCTTCGCACACACCGCGATCCTGGCCGGACGGCCGCGCAACGCTGGGCCGCTCGCCGAGGCAGGGCGCCTGTTCGGGCGGCTGGCGCACCTCCTGGACGCCGTGGAGGACCGGGCGGCCGACGCGCGGGCCGGGGTGTGGAACCCGCTCACCGCGACCGGGACCTCGCCGGCGGAGGCGCGCCGGCTCGCCGACGACGCGGTGCACGGGGTGCGGCTGGCGCTGCGCGAGGTCGAGTTCACCGATACCAGGCTGGCGCATCTGCTGCTGGTGCACGAGCTGCGGCGCTCGGTGGACCGGGCGTTCGGCACGGTGCCGACCTGTTCGTCCCATGCGTCCCAGCAGCCGGGGCCCTACGGGCAGCCGCCGCAGCAGGGGCCGTACGGGGCGCCGCAGAATCCGTATGCCGGCGGGAACTCGTACGCGGGCCAGAACCCGTACGCCGGTGGCGGGGGAGCGCCCGGCGGCGGTGCCAGTGGCGGCGGTGGTGACTTCGGTGGGTTCGGCGGTGGGCCGGCGCCGCAGCCGCCGAAGGGGCGGCGTGGGTTCTGGGCCGGCTGCGGGATGTTCTGGCTGCTGTGCTGCACCTGCAAGCTGTGCTGTGCGAAGGAGTACGAAGGCCCCTGGTCGCGCAAGAAGCGTGAGGGGTGCTGCCGGGATTGCGACTGTGACGGCTGCGACTGCTGCTGCCCCTGCGACGGCTGACAGGTGCCCCGCCGGGGGCTGCCGAACCGCGAGGGCCGGTCAATTCGCGCCGATCGTTCAAGGGTTGACGGCCGAAAGGCGCCCTTGTGCCGACCGGTCGTTCGACCGAATACTCCCCTCAGCGCTTGTCAGGGGCACGGCATGTTCGGAATCCGGACTCATGCCCCTCTGACTGCGCCTCACGGGCCCCGACCCCACGCGGGCCCCCGACTTCCCTTGGAGGGAACGAAAAGTGAGGATCAAGCGCACTACCCCCCGCAGTGGCGTTACGAGACGGACCCGGCTGATCGCCGTATCCACCGGACTCGTGGCCGCAGCCGCGATCGCGATCCCCAACGCGACCGCGGCGGACACTCCCACCACCTTCAGCGCCGCCCAGCTCAAGAGCGCCGGCGGCGCCGTGCTGAAGGCCGACATCCCGGGCACCGCCTGGGCCGTCGACAGCAAGACCAACCGCGTCATGGTGACCGTCGACTCCACGGTCTCCAAGGCGGAGATCGCGCAGATCAAGGAACAGGCCGGGGCCAACGCCGGCGCGCTCACCATCAAGAGCGTCCCCGGCAAGTTCAGCAAGCTGATCCAGGGCGGCGACGCCATCTATGCGAGCAGCTGGCGCTGTTCCCTCGGCTTCAACGTGCGCAGCAGCAGCGGCGCCGAGTACTTCCTGACCGCCGGCCACTGCACCGACGGCGCGGGCACCTGGTACTCCAACTCCGGCCGCACCCAGGTCATCGGCTCCACCGCCGGCTCCAGCTTCCCGGGCAACGACTACGGCATCGTGCGCTACTCCGGTTCCGTCAGCCGGCCCGGCACCGCGAACGGCGTGGACATCACCCGCGCGGCCACGCCGAGTGTGGGCACCACCGTCATCCGCGACGGCTCCACCACCGGTACCCACAGCGGCCGGGTCACCGCCCTCAACGCGACCGTCAACTACGGCGGCGGCGACATCGTCCGCGGTCTGATCCAGACGACGGTCTGCGCCGAGCCCGGCGACTCCGGCGGCCCGCTCTACGGCAGCAACGGAACCGCGTACGGTCTGACCTCCGGCGGCAGCGGCAACTGCTCCTCCGGCGGCACGACCTTCTTCCAGCCGGTCACCGAGGCCCTCAGCGCGTACGGCGTCAGCGTCTACTGACATCGCTGTCCGGCCTGGCCGGCGGCCCACAGCCGGCAGCAATGTGAGCCCCCGCACGCAACTGGCGTGCGGGGGCTCGCCCTTGGTGTGCGGCGGGGCTACCGTCGACGTACGGGCAGTACTCCCCCTGTGATGCGCCCACGTCGGACCCCGGGGGTCGGTGATGGTCGAGGAACTGGTGGCGGCGGGAGTGACGCTCGCGTCCGCCGCGGTGGTGTATGTGGCGGCGGCCGCGCGAGTCGTCAAGCAGTACGAACGGGGCGTGGTCTTCCGCCTCGGCAGGCTGCGCTCCCAGGTGCGCGGGCCCGGGTTCACGATGATCGTTCCGGGCGTCGACAAGCTGCGCAAGGTGAACATGCAGATCGTGACGATGCCCGTGCCGGCGCAGGAGGGCATCACGCGCGACAACGTCACCGTCCGGGTCGACGCCGTCGTCTACTTCAAGGTGACCTCGCCGGCCGACGCGGTCGTGCGCGTGGAGGACTACCGGTTCGCGGTCTCGCAGATGGCGCAGACCTCGCTGCGGTCGATCATCGGCAAGAGCGAGCTCGATGATCTGCTGTCCAACCGCGAACGGCTCAACCAAGGGCTGGAGTTGATGATCGACAGCCCGGCCGTCGAGTGGGGCGTGACGATCGACCGGGTGGAGATCAAGGACGTCTCCCTTCCCGAGACCATGAAGCGGTCCATGGCCCGGCAGGCCGAGGCCGACCGGGAGCGGCGGGCGCGGCTGATCAACGCCGACGCGGAGCTCCAGGCCTCGAAGAAGCTGGCGGAGGCCGCTCATCAGATGGCCGATACGCCTGCGGCTCTGCAATTGCGGTTGCTGCAGACGGTGATGGCGGTGGCGGCCGAGAAGAACTCCACGCTGGTGCTGCCGATTCCGGTGGAATTGTTGCGGTTTCTTGAGAAAGGGGCGCAGGGGATGGGTGGGAGTGGGCAGGAACTGCCGCCTCCGGAGGCGCGCTTGGATTCGGGCCCCCAAGGGGCGAATTCAAGACAGGAGTAGACCTTACGCGCTGCTTATGATTCGCTTGCCCGCGGTGTTTGCTGTGCGAAGAGACCCGGCGTGACTGTGCACGGTCAAGTCAAGGGGGGTGTGCAACCGTCTTCTACGCGCGTCCTGAAGTCGACCTTGTGCGCCCCCTGTGTCTCTAGGAATAGTGAGCGTTGTTCAACCGGCGCGGGTGCGGCTTTTGTTGTGCACCGCCCCCGTGGCCGTACGCCTTCCGGTCCGACGAGGTCCCCACAACCTCTCGGGCCGACCCCCCACAGGAGGACGTGAGTTGAAGCACCGACGCATACCCAAGCGGCGTGCAGCCGTGGCAGGTGCGGGTATCGCCGCGCTGGTGGCCGCGGGCGTTACCTTGCAGACTGCGAACGCCAGTGAGACGCCGGAGGCGTCCGCGCCGAAGACGCTGTCGATCAGCGCGGCCGGAAAGCTCGCCTCGACGCTGGCGAAGGACCTCGGCGGGGACGCCGCGGGTACGTACTACGACGCGAAGACCAAGAACCTCGTGGTGAACGTCCTTGACGACGCCGCCGCCGATGCGGTCGAGGCCGCCGGCGCCAAGGCGCGGGTCGTCGAGAACTCGCTCGCCGAGCTGAAGAGCGCGCGTACGACGCTCAAGAAGGACGCGACCATCCCCGGCACCTCCTGGGTGACCGACCCGGCGACGAACAAGGTCGTCGTCACCGCGGACCGTACGGTGTCCGACGCCGAGTGGGCCAAGCTCGGCAAGGTGGTCGACGGGCTGGGCGCCACGGCGGAACTGAAGCGGACGAAGGGGGAGTTCAAGCCCTTCATTGCGGGTGGTGACGCCATCACCGGCGGCAGCGGGCGCTGCTCGCTCGGCTTCAACGTCGTCAAGGGCGGGGAGCCGTTCTTCCTGACCGCGGGGCACTGCACCGAGGGCATCACGGACTGGTCGGACGCGGACGGCAACGAGATCGGCACCAATGAGGTCTCCAGCTTCCCGGACGACGACTACGGGCTGGTCAAGTACACCGCGGATGTCGAGCACCCGAGCGAGGTGAACCTCTACAACGGTTCCTCGCAGGCCATCAGCGGGGCCGCGGAGGCGACCGTCGGTATGGAGGTCACCCGTAGCGGGTCGACCACGCAGGTGCACGACGGCCAGGTGACCGGGCTCGACGCCACCGTGAACTACGGCAACGGTGACATCGTCAACGGGCTGATCCAGACCGACGTCTGCGCCGAGCCGGGTGACAGTGGTGGGTCGCTGTTCTCCGGTGACAAGGCGATCGGGCTCACCTCCGGTGGCAGCGGCGACTGCACCTCCGGTGGGGAGACGTTCTTCCAGCCGGTGACCGAGGCGCTGTCGGCCACGGGTACCGAGATCGGCTGACGGTCGTAGCTTTGCGGAGTCCCGCCCCTGGGTTGTCGGGGGCGGGACTTTCGCGTTCGGGTGTGGGTGTTCGGCTGGGATGCCTGCGGCGCCTGTGCGGGTGCGGTGGGGGTTCGCGTAGCGCCTGCGGTGGGTTGTGGGTCGGGGCTGCGCCGGGGGGTGTCCGTCCTCGGTCGGGCGGCTCGGTGGCTTACATGGGTGCTCTGCGTTGACGCCCGCCGCTGCGGGCGGACACCCCCCGGCCCGTCCCCTTCCCGCCGTACGCGGGTGCTACTGCGTTCTGGGCTCCCTGCCTCGTAGCGTTGCCGCCAGGAGAGTGATCGCGATGCCCGCGGCAGCCCAGACCGAGAGGACCAGGAGGGAGCCGGTCACGTCGTTGCCCTTGAAGTAGGCGATCGAGCGGGTTGCCCAGGTGCCGGCGCCCGGGGGCAGGGCCGGGCCGATGTCCCGCCAGAACGGGGGGAGCAGTGGGGGTGGGAGGGCGCCGCCCGCGCTGGGGTTGCCCAGGATGACGACGATCAGGATCATCAAGCCGATTCCGGCCAGGCCGAAGATGGCCTGGAAGGCGAGGGTGGCCGCGCCCACCGCGAAGATGATCAGGGCGCCCGTGCCCCAGAGCGCGGCGATGCTGCCGGGTAGTGCGCCCAGGATCGGGCCGACGATCAGGGCACCGCCGAGGCCGCCGACGAGGGCCACCAGGGCCATGGCGATGAGGCGGATCACCGAGCGTCTCGGGGTGGGGCGGTGGGCGCCCGAGCTGATCGTCATGATCGATGCGCAGAGGTAGCCGCCCACGGACCAGCCCACGGTCACGTAGAAGGACGTGAGCCCGTTGGCGTCATGGGGGTCGGCGGGGGCCACGTCGACGGTGCGCAGGGTGCGGGCCTCGGATCTCTCCAGGGTGGTGAGGAGGTTCTCCAGGACGCTGGCCAGTGCCTTTCCGCCTCCCGTGGCGAGCAGGAGGGTGTCGGTGGTGGCTGTCGGGTCGATCAGCAGGGCGCCGTCGATCTCGCGGTTGAGGATCTGGGCGCGGGCCGTTGCCGGGTCCGGCAGGGCGCGTGGGTCCAGGGGGTCGCCGGGCAGGTTTTGCAGCCGGGTGACTGCTTGCTGGGCGGCTGCCTGAGGGGCCACGACTCCGAAGGGGACGTCCTTGGGCTTGGGGTCATGGAGTGCGCCCACATAGGACGCGATGAAGAGCAGGTGGAGGACCACCACGCCGGTCACGAGCAGGGTGGCTCGTGGAGTGACGGCGTCCTTCACTTCGGCGAGGAAAGGGCTGCGGGGAGTGCCGGCGCCGGTGGTCTGTGTCATGCCCCCACGGTCGAGGGGTGGGGGTGTTTGCGCAGGTGGGAGGCGTCCGAACGGATGTCGTACTAGTGTTCGAGAACGGGGTGGAAATGGTCTATGGTGGGGGTGGGAGAGTTGGGAACTGATGTTCGAGGAGCGGTCGGCCTCGGGCTCACTAGTGCGGGAGGTGCGTGTGTCCGGCTTCGCGCATCTGCACACCGTCTCCGGGTTCTCCCTGCGGTACGGCGCCTCGCATCCGGAGCGGCTGGCCGAGCGCGCCTCCGAGCGGGGTATGGACTCGCTGGCGCTGACCGATCGTGACTCGCTCGGGGGTGCGGTCCGGTTCGCCAAGGCCTGTGCGGGGGTCGGGGTGCGGCCGTTGTTCGGGGTGGAGCTGGCCGTGGAGGAGCTTGGGGTTTCGGGGGTGGACGGGCCCTCGGCGCGGCGGCGGGTTCCGGTGCGTGGGGGTGCCTTTGTCGATGAATCGGCGCCTCGGGTCACCTTTCTCGGGCGGGATGGGGCCCGGGGGTGGGGCGAGCTGTGCCGAATCGTTTCTGCTGCGCATGGTGGGGAGGGGCCGCCGATGCTGCCCCGGGGGGACAACCAGGGGGATGGCCTGATCGTGCTGCTCGGGCCCGACTCCGACGTCGGGCGGGCGCTCGCCGCCGGTCGTCCCGACCGGGCGGCCCGGCTGCTGGTGCCCTGGCGGGAGGTCTACGGCGACTCGCTGCGCCTGGAGGCCGTCTGGCACGGGCGCAAGGGCACCGGTCCGGGCTCGCTGCGGCTGGCCGCCCGTACCGTCGGCTTCGCCGCCGAGCAGCGGGTGCGGCCCGTGCTGAGCAACGCCGTCCGGTACGCCGACCCGGGGCTGGGGCCCGTCGCCGATGTGCTGGACGCCGCGCGGCGGCTCGTGCCCATCGGCTCCACCGGGGAACTGGACTCCGGGGAGGCCTGGCTCAAGGGCGCGGGCGAGATGACGCGGGTCGCCGAGCGGGTCGTCGAGGCCGCGGGCTTCCGGCGCGACACCGCCCACCGGCTGCTGGAGCAGACCGGGGCGACGGCCGCCGAGTGCCTCGTCGATCCCGAGGACGACCTCGGGATCGGCAGCGTCCACTTTCCCGAGCCGTACCTCGTCGGCGCCGAGCGGCGCACCGCCCAGCGGGCGCTCGCCTCGCGGGCGGTGGCGGGCATGGTGCTGCGCGGCTACGACGGGCGGCGGGCGTACTGGGAGCGGATGCACCACGAGCTGGACATCATCGCCCACCACGGGTTCGCCTCCTACTTCCTGACGGTCGCTCAAGTGGTGGATGACGTAAGGAGGATGGGGATCCGGGTGGCCGCGCGGGGTTCCGGCGCCGGGTCGCTCGTCAACCATCTGCTCGGCATCGCGCACGCCGACCCCGTGGCGCACGGGCTGCTGATGGAGCGCTTCCTGTCCAAGCGCCGGCTGGTGCTGCCGGACATCGACATCGACGTGGAGTCCGCGCGGCGGCTGGAGGTCTATCGCGCGATCATCGAACGGTTCGGGAGGGAGCGGGTCGCCACCGTCTCGATGCCGGAGACGTATCGGGTGCGGCACGCCGTCCGGGACGTGGGCGCGGCCCTGTCCATGGACCCCGCCGACATCGACCGGATCGCCAAGTCCTTCCCGCACATCCGCGCCCGGGACGCCCGGGCGGCGCTGGCGGAACTGCCCGAACTGCGGCGACTGGCCGGGGAGCGGGAGCGGTACGGCAGGTTGTGGGAACTGGTCGAGGCGCTGGACGCGCTGCCGCGTGGCATTGCCATGCACCCGTGCGGGGTGCTCCTGTCCGACGCCTCCCTGCTGTCCCGTACGCCGGTCATGCCGACCAGCGGCGAGGGCTTTCCCATGTCGCAGTTCGACAAGGACGACGTCGAGGACCTCGGGCTGCTCAAACTCGACGTGCTGGGCGTGCGGATGCAGTCGGCGATGGCGCACGCGGTCGCGGAGGTGGCGCGGGTCACGGGGGAGCGGGTCGATCTGGATGCGCTGCAGGACGGGGATCCGGCTACGTATCGGCTCATCCGGTCCACCGAGACGTTGGGGTGCTTCCAGATCGAGTCGCCCGGGCAGCGGGACCTGGTCGGGCGGCTTCAGCCGGCCACCTTCCATGATCTCGTCGTCGACATCTCGCTCTTCCGGCCCGGGCCGGTCGCCGCCGACATGGTGCGGCCGTTCATCGAGGCGCGGCACGGGCGGGCGCCGGTGCGGTATCCGCACGAGGACCTTCAGGAGCCGCTGCGGGAGACGTACGGGGTCGTCGTCTTCCACGAGCAGATCATCGACATCGTGCACATCATGACCGGCTGCGGGCGGGACGAGGCCGACCGGGTGCGGCGCGGGTTGTCCGACCCGGAGTCGCAGGGGCGGATCCGGGTGTGGTTCGCGCAGCACGCGGCCAAGAAGGGGTACGACGCGGAGACCATCCGGCGGACCTGGGAGATCGTCGAGGCCTTCGGGTCGTACGGCTTCTGCAAGGCGCACGCGGTCGCCTTCGCCGTGCCGACCTATCAGTCGGCCTGGCTGAAGGCCCATCATCCGGCCGCCTTCTACGCGGGGCTGCTCACCCATGACCCCGGGATGTATCCGAAGCGGCTGCTGCTGGCGGACGCGCGGCGGCGTGGGGTGCCGATCCTGCCGTTGGACGTGAACGCGTCGGGAGTCGCACACCGTATCGAACTGGTGTCTGAATCAGAGGGCTCGAAGGGGACTTGGGGGCTGCGGCTCGCCCTCTCCGACGTGCACGGCATCAGCGAGGCCGAGGCGGCTCGGATCGCGGACGGGCAGCCGTATGCCTCGCTGCTCGACTTCTGGGAGCGGGGGAGGCCGAGCCGGCCGCTGGCCCAAAGGCTCGCGCAGGTGGGTGCGTTGGACGCCTTCGGGGCCAACCGGCGTGATCTGCAACTGCATCTGACGGAACTGCACCGGGGCGCCCGGGGCGGTGGCGGAGGCCAACTCCCGCTGGCCGGTGGGCGGAAGACGGCCGCGGCCGGGCTGCCCGACCTCACCTCGGCGGAGCGGCTGAGTGCCGAGCTGGGTGTGCTGTCCATGGACGCCTCGCGCAATCTGATGGACGACCACCGGGCGTTCCTCGACGAGTTGGGCGTCGTCTCGGCGCGGCGGCTGCGCGATGCCCGGCACGGCGAGAGCGTGCTGGTCGCGGGGGCCAAGGCGGCCACCCAGACGCCGCCGATCCGGTCCGGCAAGCGGGTCATCTTCAGCACGCTGGACGACGGGACGGGGCTGGTGGATCTCGCGTTCTTCGACGACTCGCACGACGCCTGTGCCCACACCGTCTTCCACTCCTGGCTGCTGCTGGTGCGGGGAGTCGTGCAGCGGCGCGGTCCGCGCAGTCTGAGTGTGGTGGGCTCCGCCGCCTGGAACCTCGCCGAGCTGATCGAGCTGCGCGCCGAGGGCGGCCTTGACGTGGTGGCGGCGCGGCTGGCGGAGCCGGTGCCGGAACCGGCGGGGGACGGCGCGGATCCGGCGCGCGGCCGGCGAATCCAAATGCCCACCGGATACGAACTGAACCCGTGGGCCGATCTGCGACCTGCGGGTCAAGCGCCTTCACAGGTACGGAAGTTGTGGCACCAGAGTCCGGGGAGTGCGGGATGACCATCCTCTGCGTACGTTTCCAGCCGCCGCCGATGGACGAGGCGGCCCTGCCGGGGCTGCTCGGACTGCTGGAGGACTTCACGCCGGTGGTCCAGGCGCTGCCGCCGGACGGGGCGCTGGCCGATCTGCGGGGCGCCGAGCGGTACTTCGGGCGGGACGCGATCGAGCTGGCGTCGGTGATCCGGGTGCGTGCCCTCGCCCATCACGGGGTCGACTGTGCGATCGGCGCCGGGCCGGGGCCGATGCTGGCCCGCGTGGCGCTGGGGGACGCGCGGCCCGGGGTGACCTGTGCCGTGCCGGAGGAGCCGGACGCCGTCGCGGACTTCCTCGCCGACAAGCCGGTGGCCGCGCTGCCCGGCGTCGGCGCCGCGACCGCCCGCACCCTGGGCGAGTACGGCCTCGACACCCTCGGCCTGGTCGCCGCCGCACCGCTGTCCACGCTCCAGCGGCTGATCGGCGCGAAGGCCGGCCGCGAGCTACGCGAGAAGGCGAACGGAATCGACCGGGGCCGGGTCGTCCCGAACGGCGTGTCACGCTCGCTGGCCACCGAACGGCCCTTCACACGCGACGAGTTGGACTCGGACCGGCACCGCCGCGCCCTGCTCTCGGCCGCCGAGGAACTGGGCGCCCGGCTGCGCGCCCTGGACAAGGTCTGCCGCACCCTGACCCTCACCGTCCGCTACGCCGACCGCTCTTCGACGACCCGCAGCCGCGCCCTGAAGGAGCCGACGGCCCACTCGGCGGCGCTGACCAGGGCGGCGTACGGCATGTACGAGGCCCTCGGTCTCCAGCGCGCCCGCGTGCGCGCCCTGGCCCTGCGCGCCGAGGGGCTCGACCCCGCCGAGCAGGCCTCCTACCAGCTCACCTTCGACCCGCTCGACGAGAAGGCCCGCCGCATCGAGGAGGTCGCGGACCGCGCGCGAGCGAAGTTCGGGCCGCGTGCGGTGATGCCGGGGGCGCTGGCTCGCGGTTTAGGGCTCAGTCCGCCCACGGCGGCGTGATGAACGTGCCGTCGGCCAGCTCCGCGGTGAGGCCGATGGACGTGGTGACCCAGGTGGTCGCGGTCCGGTCGGTCGGGTTCTCGACGGCCAGGGTCGCGCCGGGGTTGATGATCAGGGTGTCGCCGGCCGTGATCCGGTCGGTGCGGCCGTCGAGGGTGATCAGCAGCTCGCCGTCGAGGAGGTGAAGGATCTCCTCCCGGTTGACGGTGTGCGCGGGCGCCTTGGTCCCGGCAGGGACCTCGCCGCGCCAGGCGCAGAGCTCTTTGCTGCCGGTGGCTGGGGTGGCGTACGAGATGAAACGGGCGCCGTGGATCTCGTGGGTCACGGCGTCGGACGAGCGGATGACGGGCATGAGTGGCCTCCGGGGCGTAGTCAAGCTCCTTGACTATATGGTCAAGCTGTTTGACCACTTCGTCAAGGGTGTTTCAATGCAGGCGTGCAGAACTCCGAGGCCCTGGCCCTGACCGCCGCCCTGCTCGCCGCCGCGGGCGATCTGACCAGGCGCATCAACGACGGTGTCGTCGCCCGTGGCTTCGAGGGGCTGCGGCCCGCGCACGGGTTCGCCTTCACCCGGCTCGCCCCGGAAGGCGCGACGGTGACCGACCTCGCGGCTCACCTGGGGGTCACCAAGCAGGCCGCCAGCCAGCTCGTGGACGAGCTCGTGCGCAAGGGATACGTCGAGCGGCGGCCGCATCCGCAGGATGCGCGTGCTCGGCTGCTGGTGCTGACCGAGCGCGGGTGGGCCTGTGCGCGGGCCGCGGAAGAGGCGGCTGCGGACGTCGTGCGCGAGTGGAGTGCGCTGGTGGGGGAGGGTGAAGTCCGCGATCTGTGCCGCCAGTTGCTGCGTCTCGCGCCCAATGGCCCGCTGCGCCCCTCCTGGTGACCAACTATCACTGGAAGTTTTTACTGACGCGTAACTTCACACGTCTACTACTCGCCCGTAACTTGACAAGTGAACAGCATCCTCGTGATCCGGATCACAGGGCGTAAGGCCGTCGCACCTCCCTTGAGCCGCAAGGAGATCACCCGATGCTGCCCTGGAAACGAGTGCTCAGATCGCTGGCCGCGCTGCTGCTGACCGCCGCGGTCGCCGTCGTCCCCGCCGCCACCGCCGCCACCACCGCCCACGCGGCCGAGGCGACGGCGACGTCGAGCAGTGGCTGGAACGACTACTCCTGCAAGCCGTCCGCCGCCCATCCCCGCCCCGTCGTCCTCGTGCACGGCACCTTCGCGAACTCCGTCGACAACTGGCTGGGACTCGCGCCCTACTTGAAGCACCGCGGCTACTGCGTCTTCTCCCTCGACTACGGCCAGTTGCCCGGCGTGCCGTTCTTCCACGCCCTCGGCCCCATCGAGAAGTCGGCCGAGCAACTGTCCGCCTACGTCGACAAGGTCCTCGCCGCGACCGGCGCCGCCGAGGCCGACCTCGTCGGCCACTCGCAGGGCGGCATGATGCCCCGCTACTACGTCAAGTTCCTCGGCGGTGCCGCCAAGGTGAACGCCCTCGTCGGCATCGCGCCCAACAACCACGGCACCACGCTGGCGGGGCTCACCAGCCTGCTGCCGTACTTCCCCGGCGCCGAGGACCTGCTCAGCACCGCCACCCCCGCCCTCGCCCAGCAGGTCGTCGGATCCGACTTCATGACCAAGCTCAACGCGGGCGGCGACACCGTCCCCGGTGTCCGCTACACGGTCATCGCCACCAGGTACGACGAGGTGGTCACGCCGTACCGGAGCCAGTTCCTGAACGGGCCCGGCGTCAAGAACGTCCTGATCCAGGACCTGTGCGCGGTCGACATATCCGAGCACGCGTTCCTGGGGCTGACCGACCGGATCGCCTTCCACGAGGTGGCCAACGCGCTCGACCCGGCCCGCGCCACCCCCACCACCTGTGCGTCCGTGATCGGCTGAGCCACCGAGCAGGCGATCGCGGAACACGTCGCCGGGGCCTGACCGACCTGAGCCGCCGCTCAGGCCCCGGAGCCTTTCGTCAGCGGCCGAGGCGGGCGCCGCCGGCCGCGCGCCTGCGCACCGACGCGAACAGGACCGCCGAACCCAGCGCCAGGGCCGCCGCACCGCCCATCGCGAGATACGCCGTGCCGCTGTCCCCGCCGGTCTCGGCGAGGTTCTCGCCGGCACCGGCCGCCTTCGGCCGGTTGACGGCCGGTGCGGCGGACCGGTCCTCCTCGGCCCCGGCGGCCGGCTCCGCCGACGTGGCGGCGTCCTGGTCGCCGTGGCCGTCGTGCTCGATCGTCGACTTGTCGGCGCCGTCCTCGATCTGCTCCTCGGAGGGCGCCGAGGCGCTCGGGGCGGGCGCCGCCGCGCCCCCGGAGCCGTCCGTGCCGGCGCCGCCGCTGTCGCCGCCGAACGTGACGTCCGAACACGAGTAGAACGCCTCCGGACTGTCCGAGCGCTGCCAGACCGCGTACAGAAGCTGCTTGCCGGAGCGCTCGGGGAGCGTGCCGGAGAACGTGTAGAAGCCGCCCGAGGCCGCCGGGTCCGTGACCGTCGCCACCGGGTTCGCCAGATCCAGGTCGTCCCAGGCCAGCGGCTTCGCGGGGTCGTAACCCGCCTTGGTGATGTAGACCTTGAAGGTGCCCTTGTGCGGGGCGGTCACACGGTACTTGAAGGTGTACGACCCGCTGCTCACGCTCGTCGCCGGCCAGTCGGCGCGGGCCAGGTCGAGGCCCTTGAACGCCTCGCTGTTCGCGCTGCACAGCTTGCCGTCCGGGATCAGCTCACGGTGGCGGCCGGCCGCGTCGCCGATGCGTACGCCGTTCCAGTCGTAGAGGGCCTGGGTGCCGCCCGCCGCGACCGCCGCCGCGCACGCGTCGGACTTCGGGCTCTCCGGGCCCTCCGCGTAGCACTGCGAGACCCGGCTGACCGGGTCGCCCATCGAGCCGTGCGCCGACGCGGGCGCGCCGGCGAGGGCGGTCAGGGCGAGCGGGGCCAGGCCGAGGGCGGCGACGGTGGCGGCCTTGCGGCGTGCGGGCATGGGGGATCTCCTCGGAACCGATACTGATGAGTGCCGGATCCAAGAAACCGCGAAACCGCCCGCCGCAGGGGGGCTCGCGGCGATCTTTAGGGTCGCCTTAAGGGAGTGCTCAGACTGAGATCAGGTAGGTAGCGTGCACACCATGACGAGCGAGGAGATCCGGCCCGCCAGGGCCGCCGACGTACCGGCCGTCAAGCACGTGACCGACGCGGCCTACACGCCCTATGTCGAGCGGATCGGGCAGACGCCCGTGCCCATGCACGCGGACCACGCGGCGGACGTGGCCGCGGGGAAGGTGTTCGTGACGGGCGACCCCGTGATCGGGCTCGTCGTACTGGAAGCGCACGAGGACCACCTGTTCCTCGACAGCATCGCCGTCCACCCCGACGCCCATGGCCAGGGCGTCGGAAGGCGGCTGCTGCGCTTCGTGGACGTACGCGCGCGTGCGCTGGGCCTGGCCGAGGTCCGGCTCTACACGAACGCGCTGATGTGGGAGAACCAGAAGATCTACCCGAAGTACGGCTACGACGTCGTCGAGCGCCGGGTGGACGGCGTCTATGACCGCGTCCACTACGTCAAGCGGCTCGACTGACGCGTCTCACGCGACCGGCAGGGTTTTTCAGCCGTCCGGCCACCAGGTCCGGGCGATGTCCTTGCGGACCTCGGGTCGTCCCGAGGGGCGCTCGTCGGCCTCCTCCCGGACCCGGCGGGCGTTGGACTGCCTCTTCAGGGGCTTCTGCACGGTTACACGGCGCATGGCTGCCTCCTTCAGGGTCCACCGAGTTCCGCGTTGTCACCGGGGTAGACCCGTTCGGGGAGAGTTCCTCATCGGTGCCGGCCCTGTCAGTGGCCGCTGTCACGATTCGGACTGTCAGTGGTGGGTGTCACTCTTGGCCCCATGACGAACGGTGAACACGCCATCACTGGGGCCGACCTGGACTGGGACGCGGCCGCCCCCACCTTCGACGACGAGCCCGACCACGGCCTGCGCGACCCCGAGGTGCGTCAGGCCTGGGCTTCCAGGCTGCGCACCTGGCTGCCCGAGCGCGCGTCCGACATCCTCGACCTCGGCTGCGGCACCGGCAGTCTGTCGCTCCTCGCGGCCGAACAAGGACACCGGGTCATGGGGGTGGACCTGTCCCCGGCGATGGTGGACCTCGCCCGCGCCAAGCTGGCCGGGCGTGACGCGGCGTTCCTCGTCGGTGACGCGGCGGGGCCTCCGGTGGGGGAGGAGCGGTTCGACGTGGTGCTCGCTCGGCATCTGCTGTGGACGCTGCCGGACCCCGCGCGAGTCCTGCGGCACTGGCGTGGGCTCCTGCGGCCCGGCGGTCGGCTCGTGCTGGTCGAGGGCGTCTGGGGGACGGTCAGTCCGGTCGGCATACCGGCGGACCGGCTCACCGGCCTCCTCGCCCCGCTCGCCGGGCAGGTGCGCCTGGAGCGGCTGTCGGACGACGCGCTGCTGTGGGGCAAGGCCGTGGACGACGAGCGGTATGCCGTGGTGGCGTGGGTCTAGGCCAGCAAGGACTCCAGGCCGCCCTCGGCGACGGCGAGCCCTTCCAGCTCGTCGAGAGCCGCCAGCGCCGCCGAAGCCGCCTCGGGGTCCGACTCCGCCAGGCCGCTCCCGGCGAACTCGTCCTCGTCCAGCCGCCGTACGTCCGTGCCGTCGGCCGAGCGCCACAGGTCCAGGTCGAGGTCCTCGACGACCAGCTCGGTGCCGGACAGCGTGGCCGGGCGGGTGATGTCGCAGTACCAGCCCTTGAGGGCGCCCGCGGCGTCGCGGACCTCCTTCACGGCGTACCAGCGGTCGCGCCAGTAGTACTCGGTGAAGACATCGCCCGGCTCGAATCGGACGAAGCCGAAGTCGCGGACGCCGGCCCCGGACCAGAGGGCGCGGACGGCGATGCGGGTGCCGTCGTCGGTGAGCAGTTCGGCCGGGTAACGGATCTTCGTCCGACCCGCCTTGACGAGGACGACGTCCAAGGGGCGGGTCGGGTCAGCCGAGTTCGCGGACATGGCGGACCTCCGTCGCGCAGATCTCGTACCCGAACCAGCGGTTGATCGCCAGCATCGGTTCGTTGTCGGTGTCGTTGCCGGTGAACGCCTCCTTGTAGCCGGCCGCGCGGGCGCGGTGCAGGGAGTCGTTCTTGGCCAGCTTGGCCAGGCCACGGCCGCGGTGGGCGCGGGCGGTGCCGGTCATCGCCGTGGAGTAGCGGGTGGCGCGGTCCGTGTAGGCGGCGGTGAAGGCGGCGGGGCGGCCGTCGACAACCGCGACCGAGGTCAGGTCCAGGTCGAGGAGCGGGTGCTTCCAGGTCTCCTCGATCCAGGCGTCGTAGTCGGTGAGCTCGGCGTCGATGTCGCTCGGTTCGTCCGACGTGGTCTCCGCGTCCAGCTCGAACATCGGGCGCGGGTCGTCCGCGAAGTCCGCGGCCCTGCGCAGCTCGACGCCCGGCGGGAGGTCCGGGAGCGGCGGGAGCTCGCCGTTGGCCAGGTCCAGACGGAGGAAGTGGGCGGAGCGGCTCGCGCGATAGCCGTGCCGCTCGGCGTACGCCCGGTTGTCCGGCTCGTCGAGGACCCAGGCGAACAGCTTGGTCGCTCCGTGGGCGGCGAGATGCTCCTCGGCGGCGCGGACCAGGAGCCGGCCGGCGCCGCGGCGGGTCCGGTCCGGCCGTACATAGATGTTGAGGTCGCCCTGACCGGGCTCCGGGCTGTCGTACGCGAGGCGGACCTGGGCGGTGCCGATGATCTCGCCGTCCTCCTCCGCCACGAGGGAGCGGTAGTGGGCGTCGGGGTGGGTGCGGTTGAGGTTGTGGAGGATGCCTTCCGGGGTCCACAGGATGTACGGGAGCGCGAGATGGCGGGCATGGGCAAAGCCCTCGACGTCGGCTCGGTCGTCGGGACGCAGGTCGCGCACGATCACTGTCATGTGGGCGCACGGTACGGGGGA
Organism: Streptomyces sp. UG1; assembly: GCF_049974585.1. Taxonomy (NCBI): domain Bacteria; kingdom Bacillati; phylum Actinomycetota; class Actinomycetes; order Kitasatosporales; family Streptomycetaceae; genus Streptomyces; species Streptomyces sp. UG1. Next base: position 55,880 of record NZ_JBNGGG010000010.1, read on the forward strand.
GACAGGCCCGGATGCCTCTCATTTTCCGGCGGGTGCGGGACAATCGGCCTGTGACCTTGAAGATCCACATCGACGACAGCGCCGCCCCCTACGAACAGGTGCGGGCGCAGATCTCCGAGCAGGCGCGGTCGGGCGTGCTGCCGGTGGGGTACCGGCTGCCGACCGTGCGGGGGCTGGCGGAGTCGCTGGGGCTGGCGGCGAACACTGTCGCCAAGGCGTACCGGGCGCTGGAGAGCGACGGGGTGATCGAGACGCGGGGGCGCAACGGCACGTTCGTGGCCGCCGCGGGCTCGGCCGCGGAGCGTCAGTCGGCGGCGGCCGCGCAGGAGTACGCGGAGCGGGCCCGGCGGCTGGGGCTCACGGAGGCCGAGGCGCTGGCGGCCGTGCGCGATGCCCTGCGGGCGGCCTACGGGGAGTAGTCAGCGGCGTGCGGCGGACTCCGGTGTGCGGCTCACCGTGAGGCCCGCTCGCGTCGCCGCCCTCCCGAAGGCCACCGCGTCCTCCACCGCCGCCCCGCCGGGGTCGTTGTTGAAGTACGCGTATGTGTCCTCGGCGTCGGACCAGGTGGTCGCGATGCGGTCGACCCAGGTCTCCAGGGAGCGCCGGCCGTAGCGGGGCCAGGGGTGGGCGCGGCCCTCGTGGAAGCGGACGTAGCCCCAGTCCGTGGTGCGCCACAAGGGCGTCATCGGACGGGCCTGGACGTCGGCCCAGCACAGGGCGGCGCCGCGGGACTCCAGCACCTCGCGGGTCTCGGATGCCCACCAGGACTCGTGGCGGGGCTCGACCGCGACGCGCGTACCGGACGGGAAGCAGGCCAGGCAGGCATCGAGGAGGCCGGGGTCGGCCCGCAGAGTCGGCGGGAGTTGGAGGAGTACCGGCCCCAGGCGGTCGCCCAGGCCCGCCGCGTGGGACATCAGACGGTGGACCGGCTCCTCGGGATCCTTCAGGCGCTTGATGTGGGTGAGGTAGCGGCTGGCCTTCACCGCGACCACGAAGTCCCCCGGCACCCGGTCCCGCCAGGCCTCGAAGTTCTCCCGTGACGGCAGCCGGTAGAACGCGTTGTTGATCTCCACCGTGGCGAAGTGCCCCGTGTACTCCTCCAGCCACAGTCGCATGGGCACGTCGGTGGGGTAGAGGGCACCCCGCCAGTCCCGGTACTGCCATCCCGATGTCCCGACGAACAGGGTCATACCTCAATCAAAGCACTACAGGTACAGCCCCGCGTCCGCCCCGTCCCGAGGCTCCGGGAGCGATGTCGGGGACGTGCCCCGCTTCAGCGCGTACAGCTCCGCCAGCGTGGCGCCCTCCCGGCCCACGCCCTCGTCCGTGCCCAGCCAGCCCACCGCCTCCCGGCGGGTGAGCGGCCCCACCTCGATGCGGGCCAGGCAGCGGCCCGGGCGGACCACGGCCGGGTGCAGGCGTTCCAGGTCCTCGTTGGTCGTCACGCCGACCAGGACGTTGCGGCCCTGGCCCAGCAGTCCGTCCGTCAGGTTCAGCAGCCGCGACAGCGCCTGGCCGGCGGTGTGCTTCGCCTCGCCCCGGATCAGCTCGTCGCAGTCCTCCAGCAGAAGCAGCCGCCAGCGGCCCTTGCCCGTGGAGTCGTCCTCGCCGATCGCGATGTCCATCAGGTAGCCGACGTCGCTGAACAGCCGCTCCGGGTCCAGGACGCAGTCCACCTGGCACCAGTCCCGCCACGAGCGGGCCAGCGTCCGCAGGGCCGAGGTCTTGCCGGTGCCCGGCGGGCCGTGCAGCAGGAGCAGCCGGCCCGCGATGTCCTGCGGGGTCGTCTTCATCAGGTGGTCCATCGCGTCCGCCACGGGCGCGGTGTAGTTGGCGCGCACCTCGTCCCAGGTGCCGGCCGAGATCTGCCGGGTCGTGCGGTGCGGGCCGCGCCTGGGGGAGACGTACCAGAAGCCCATGGTCACGTTCTCCGGCTGCGGCTCGGGCTCGTCCGCCGCGCCGTCCGTCGCCTCGCCCAGCACCCGCGCCGCCAGTTCCTCGCTGGTCGCCGTCACGGTGACGTCGGCGCCCCGGTTCCAGCGGGAGATCAGCAGGGTCCAGCCGTCGCCCTCGGCCAGCGTCGCGCTGCGGTCGTCGTCGCGGGCGGTGCGCAGCACGCGGGCGCCGGGCGGCATGAGGGTCGCCCCGGACCGTACGCGGTCGATGTTCGCCGCGTGCGAGTACGGCTGCTCGCCCGTCGCGAAGCGGCCGAGGAACAGCGCGTCGACGACGTCGGACGGCGAGTCGCTGTCGTCGACGTTGAGCCGGATCGGCAGAGCGTCGTGTGGGTTCGCAGACATGCGGCCATGATCCGGCACGCGACGCCCCTGTGCACCCGGTTTCCGCTGCACGTCCCGCCAAGGATGCATACCCGAGCCGTGCCCGACGCGGCCACCGCGTCCCCGGCCGGGGGTCCGGCCCGCCGCGCAGCGGCAATGGGATACAGCGACCCCCGGGAGATGCAGCAGGACCGTGTACGGCGAAAGCCACCCCAGCCCGCGCCACCCCCGTTACCGTTGTCCTTGATGGGACGTCATGGGTGGAATTCGGGGGCACGGCGGTGGCGGCTCACCGCGCTGCTCGGCGTGGGCGCGGCGGCGCTGGCATTGGTCGTGACCCTCCTCAACACGCTTCCCGGCAACGGCGTGAACACCGACGGCACCTCACGGGACGGCGACCGGCCGCACGGCACGCCGACCGCCACGCCGGACGCGGCGAACCCGGAGGTCGGCTGGGGCTTCACCCACACCCAGCACAGTGCGGACGAGGGCGCCTCGGCTGCCGTCCAGCGCGTCGAGGGACGGCTCGCGGACGCCGGCGGGCTGCCGCAGATCCAGCACATCATGGGCTGGGGCGCCGACAATCCCGAGCCGGTCGAGGGGCGTTACGACTTCGAGGCGATGGACCGCCGGATCGACTTCATCCGCGCCTCCGGCAGCACCCCGGTCGTCACCCTGTGCTGCGCCCCCGACTGGATGAAGGGCGGCAAGGCCGGCGTCGGCAACACCGACTGGAGCCAGGCCGCCCTGGAGACCGCGCCCGACCCCGAGCACTTCGAGGACTTCGCCGCGCTCGCCGTGACCGTCGCCAAGCGCTACCCGGACGTACGCCACTTCATCGTGTGGAACGAGTTCAAGGGCTTCTGGAACGACGCCGAGGCCCGCTGGGACTACGAGGGCTACACCGAGCTCTACAACCTCGTCCACAAGGCGCTGAAGAAGGTCGACCCGGACATCATGGTCGGCGGGCCCTACCTCGTGATGGACAGCGTCGACCCGCGCGCGGAGGAGGCCTCGACGGCCCTCACCGGCCCTTGGGGCGCCATGGACCGGCGCACCGTCGAGGCCTTCGAGTACTGGAACGAGCACAAGGCCGGCGCCGACTTCGTCGTCGTGGACGGCTCCAGCTACACCCGCGACGACGAGCTGCTGCCGGACGAGTTCACGGCCACCGACAAGTTCACGGCCGTCAGCCGCTGGGTGCGGGGGCAGACCGGCGATCTGCCGCTGTGGTGGGCCGAGTACTACGTTGAGCCCGCCGACGGCAACGACGACCGCAAGGGCTGGTCCGAGGCCCGCCGCGGCGCCGTCCAGGCCGCCGGGATGATGGCGTTGGCCAAGGGGGGCGCCACCTCCGCCTTCTACTGGAACCCGCAGGAGGAGAAGGGCACCGAGTGCGCCGGCTGTCTGTGGACGCCGACCGACAGCGCGGGCGGCGGCGCGAAGCTGCCGATGTACGACCTGCTCTCGCGGTTCGGCAAGGAGTTCCGGCCGGGGACCGCGTACCGGTCGGTGTCCGTGGACCGACCCGACGTCCGGGCCCTGGCCACGGACAAGGTGATCCTGGCCGTGAACACCCTCGACCGGCAGACCGTCGCGAAGATCGACGGCGAGGAGGTCGAGTTGCAGGCCTACGAGGTCAGGTGGCTCTAGGGGGTGTTTTGGAAGTCCCGTGCGGTGCCCGCGGTGTCCGGTGCGTGCCCTCGGCGTGCCGGACGAAGGTCCTCGTAGCGGAGCTACTTGGGCCTTTGGCCGGTGCGGCGAGGGTGCGTGCCGGGCGCCGTGGGTGCTGTGCGGGACTTCCAAAACACCCCCTAGCGCTGAGCCACCCCACCCCCGCTACTTGAGCGTCAGGAGCCGCTGCGCCAGCGACGCCAGCAGCACCGCCAGCAGTGGCAGCGAGAACCAGAAGCTGCTCTGCAGCCACCGCAGCTGCCGCACACTCGGTGCCAGCGCCACCCGGACGATCTCGCGGGCCATCAGCAGCACGATCAGCGCCAGCGCCGCCAGGCCCCCGACCACCGACCACGGCGTCCAGGTCACCTGCGGCCCGATCGGCCCGGGATCGGCCTTCGGCACCTCACCCGCCGGCTGCTTCTTCAGCGCGTACATCGTCACGTCGGCGTTGACGAAGACCTTCTTCAGTTCCGGCCGCTTGTCCAGGTTCTGCAGCAGCCGCGCCTCCCAGGTCGCCGAATAGCCCACATCCAGCCGGAGGAAGGTGACCTGACCTTCGTTGATCATCAGATACGAGTTCGGGCCCGCGTCCCTCAGCGCCTTCACCAGGCCCGACACCAGCACCGGGTCGGCCGGCGCCTGCGTCGGCAGATACGAGACCTTCTCCATGTCCCGCGAGCCCCACGGCATCGCCGGCGTCACGTCGTTGACCGGGTCGCTGCTCAGCCACAGCAGTCTGAGGCTCGGATCGTCATGGGCGTACACGTACTCCATGGCGGCGACCTCGCCGGGCCGCACCCGCTCGAACGGCTCGTTGCCCCACCGGGCCACCAGGAAGCCGCCCATCAGCACCAGGCCCGCCATGAGCGCCGCCAGCGGGGCCAGGCTCACCTTGTCCTTGTCGCGCTCCTTGGCGGTGACGCCGGTGCGCGGGAAGAACGCCAGACCGGTGAGCAGGGCCGCGCCCGGCAGGGCGAACATGAAGACCCGCAGCGCCATCTCACCGCCGTACGACTGCATGCCGAAGCCCAGGAACGGCACGAAGGTGAGGACGAGCAGCGAGCGCTCCCGGTAGCGGTGGAAGCGGCGGCGCCACCAGCCCCAGCAGGCGAAGGCCATCACACCGCCGGCCAGCAGCACCCGCGTGTACAGCACGAGCTTGTGGGTGGAGCTGCCGCCCTCGATACGGCCGGAGACGGAGGACGTCACATTGCCGCCGACGCCGCCGACCCCGCCGAACAGCTCGTCGAAGTGCCCGGACCAGTACGGCTCGGCCATGAAACCGATCCACACCGTCACCATGACACCGAACAGGATGGGCAGGCCGCGCAGTTCGGACCTGCCGATCAGGACCAGCGCCGTCAGCACGCCCAGCATCACGAACGGCGTGAGCTGATGGGCGGGGACGCTCGCCGCGAACAGTCCGGTGACGACCAGCAGCAGGACGGTCCGCTGCCGCCGGTCCGTCGGCTCGACCTCCAGCTCGCCGGGGCGCCGCTTGGTCCAGATCACGCGTGGCGCGCGGAACCAGACCAGCAGGATCGCGGCGAACGTCAGGTACAGCAGATAGGTGAAGCCCTGCGGGGAGAAGTAGTCCTGGCCGACCCAGCCGCTGAGCACGAAGACCCAGATGCCGGTCCACTTGGCCCGCCAGCTCGCCCGCATGTGCCGTACCAGCAGGAACATCGGCACCAGGTACAGCAGTTGCATGGCCAGCGGCCACCAGCGGATGACCTCGGTGAGGTCGCCGACCCCGCACGCCTTCGCGGCGAACGCGGTCACCGCGAAGAAGCCCGGCCAGCTCCAGCGCGCGTCCAGGTCGGGCACGGCCGAGCCGGTGCGGTCGACGTAGTCCAGGAAGCCGAGGTGCTGCCAGGCCGTCGCGAACCGCGGCTCGGTCTCGATCAGGGCGGGCAGGGCGTGCAGGGACACGACCGTCGCCAGCAGCGTGACCAGCAGCAGCCCCCGGTGCTCGCGGCCCAGCCACAGCAGCGAGGCGAACGTCACCGCCAGCAGCGCGGCACCGAGCAGCGTAGGCGGCGGCAGCACCAAGATCAGCCCGAGCCCGCCCATGCCGTCCAGGTCGCTCTCGCCCAGCCGCAGCGCGGGCACCCAGTACAGCAGCAGCGCGGCGGTCAGCAGACAGCCGAGGATCACCCCGAGGCGGGTGGGCAGCAGCCGCTCGCGCCGGGTGAGCGCGGGCGCTTCGGGCTGTCGTACGGGCTCTTCGGGCATGGGCGGCTCTTCCCGTACGGCACTGTCCGGCCGTACGACGGCCTCCTCGCGCTCTGGAGCCACGGGCTCCGCGTCGCCCTCGCCCGCGTCGAAGTCCGTCTCGAACGGCGCGTCCACCTCGGCGGGCCCGGTCGACGCCTGCCGCTCCTCCACCGGCAGCCCGAGCTCCGGGGTGCGTGCCCAGGCCGGCCGGTGTTCCGGAGGGATGCGTGGGGTGCCCGTGGGCGGGGTCCCCGGGCCGGGGCGGACGTCGGGCCGCCGCTCCAGGTGGTCGAAGTCGACGTGGATGCCGAGGGTGAGGGTGTCGGTGTCGAGCGCCCGTGCGGATCCCCGTTTGCGCGCCCCCAGGTCGGCGAGGTCGCCGTCGGGAGCCGCGTCCTCGGGGACCTCGGCCGAGGTCGCCCGCGCGGTCCGGTACAGCTTGGGCGCGGCGATCGCGACGATCACCGACAGGGACGCTATCTCGGCGACACCGGCGCCGGTCAGGCCCATACGGGGGAGCAGCAGCAGCGTCAGGCTGAGCACCAGGACGCACAACAGGCCCTGCAGCCACGCCAGTCCGGCGGTGCGGCTCTGGGCGCGCAGGACCGCGAAGTACGTCTCCATGACGACCCGCAGCAGCGCGCCGACGGCGAACCAGCGCAGCAGCGGGGTCGCCGCGTCCGCGTAGCCCGGGCCGAAGACGCCCAGGATCCAGGGCGCCCCGAAGAACAGCACCGCGGAGACCGGGAGCATGATCCGCGCCATGCGCCTGAGCGCCGCACGGGTGTTGGCGGCCAGCCGCCCGGGGTCGTGCGAGCCCTCGACCGTGAGCGAGGCGCCCATGTTGATGGCGAGCAGATTGACCGTGCCGCCGATGGTGGTCGTGATGTAGAAGTACGCGTTGTCCTCGGAGGAGACCTGCGCGGCCACGATCACCGGGATCAGGTAGACCACGGCCAGCGAGAACAGCGAGCCGGTGTAGTCGCCCGCCAGGAACTTCCCGATCTCCTTCAGCGACGGCGGGGCGGCGTGGTCCTCGGTCGCCTTCACATGCCGCGGCACCAGGCGCCGGAACACCAGCCAGCCCAGCGGCAGCACCGACACCGCGATCGCCGCGACCCACGACACGAAGACCCCGGCGGTGGGGATCGCCACCGCGAACGCCACCAGCAGCCCCAGCTTCACCGCCGAGAACACGGTGTTGCCGACCGGCACCCACACCGCGCTGCGCAGCCCGGTCAGCACGCCGTCCTGGAGCGTGAGCAGATTCCAGGCGATGACGGCCACGAGGAAGAAGAGCCCGTTCAGCGGCCCGCTCAGGAACCGGTACGACGGCCCCCACAGATCCAGCGTCAGCAGGAAGACGCCCGCGGCCAGCGCCACGATCACACAACTGCCCGCGTACGTCCGGAAGATCAGCCGGCCGCTCCTGCGGCCGGCCACCGGGATGAAGCGGGCCAGCGCGCCGGTCAGCGCCACCGCGGTGAGCCCGGCGAGGAACTTCATCGCGGCGATCGCGGCGGACCCCTGACCGACCGCGGACTCGGAGTAGTAGCGGGCGGCGGCCAGCCAGAAGCCGAGCCCCAGCACGGCGGAGACGCCGGTGTTGATCATCAGGGCGTAGGCGTTGCGGAAGAGCGGGCTGCCGCCGGAGGACCTGCCCATGCCGGGCAGGCGAAGGCGGCGCCCCGACTGCTCGGGCGCCGTCGCGTCGGTCGAGGCGGGCTCGGTCGTGGTCGTCGTGTCAGACACGGGAACGGTTGGCCTTCCGGCGGACCTGTCGGGCTCTGCGGACCAGGGCGTACCCCTTGGTGAGGGCGCGGTCCCGGGCGAACGTGCGGGCGATGGCACGGCCCTCGACCATCCGCCCGAACTCCTCGATGCCGGTGGTGCGGCGCACGGTCAGGCGGGTGAGGGCGTACGGGCCCTGCCGGCGCCGTGCGAGGCCGTTGTTGACGGCGAGCGCCTGGGCGTACCCGGTCTCGAGCACCGCCTCGCGCACCCGGCGACTGGAGTAGCCGTACGGATAGGCGAACGAGGCCGGGACGGTGCCGAGCAGGTCGCTGATGATCTCCTTGCACAGGATCAGCTCGGAGCGCAGCCTGTCGTCCGGGATCTGGTCGAGCTGCGGATGCGTGTGGCTGTGGCCGCCGATCTCGACGCCCGCCTCGGCGAGTTCACGGACCTGGTCCCAGTCGAGCATGGTGTCCAGGCCGCCGCCCATGTCGTGCGGGCCTTTCAGCCAGCCCGTGGAGACGAACACCGTGGCCGCGAAGCCGTGCTTGGCGAGCACGGGCAGCGCGTGCCGGTGCACGCCCTCGTAGCCGTCGTCGAAGGTGATCAGCACCGGCCGCTCGGGCAGCGGTCTGCCGGAGCGCCAACGTGCCGCGAGATCGGCCGTCGTCACGGGTGTGAGACCCAGGTCGCCGATCAGCGCCATCTGCCGCGCGAACGCCTCCGGCGCCACCGACAGCTCGCGGGTGGCGTCGTTCGGCGCGGTGGAGACCGCGTGGTACATGAGGATCGGCACGCGCGGGTCGCTCATCTCGGTCCCCCCTCGATGCCGGGTGCCCCCTCGATCCCGGCCACCGAGTACGTAACGCCGCCCCGGCGCGCCCGGACACTGCCCACGACGTACCCACCGGCCGCCGTCAGGACGCCCGCGACGATCGCCCCCGCCCGTCCCGCACCACCCGGCCGGGCCAGCACCGCGTCCCGCAGCCCGCGCGCCACCCCGGCCGGCAGCACCCGGGTGGTGTACCGGCGCTCGGACTCCAGGCCCTTGCCGGCGCCCACACTCCGGGCCACCAGGGCCTTCGACAGGCCTTCGGCGTAGGTGCGGGTACGGAAGTACCGGAAGTGCTCGCGCGGTCCGGGCACCCGGTGGTGGATCACCGCGCGGTCGTCGATCAGCAGGACCGCGTCGGGCCGGGCCCGGGTGAGCCGGATGCACAGCTCCGTCTCCTCGCAGCCCAGCGGCAGCCGGTCGCCGTCGCGCCCGATGCCGGTGGCGAAGCCGCCCGCGAAGTCGAACGCCGTGCGCCGGAAGGAGGCGTTGCCGCCGAGGACGTTGCGCACCTTCACCTGCCCGCGCGGCAGGCCGCGGTAGGTGCAGCCGACGACCCAGTCGAACTCCTCCGGGAACCACTCCGGCCGCCTCCCCGACGCCCAGATCGGCTCCGTGCGCCCGCCGACGGCCATCACGTGCGGGTCGGCGTACCCCGCGGCGAAGTGCCTGAGCCAGTCGCGCTCGGCCACGGCGTCGTCGTCGAGGAACGCGATGACCTCGCCGTAGGAGGCGGCGATACCGGTGTTGCGGCCGGCGGACAGGCCGCGGGGGCCCGCGTTGGCGAGCACCCGTACATCGGTCGCTTCCTTGTACTCCTTGGCCAGCCGGTCCATCAGCGCCCGGTTGTGGTCGACGACCAGCAGCGTCTCCAGGGCCGGATACGCCTGCGCCCGCACCGAGGAGACCGCCGCGAGGATGTCCTCCCAGCGGTCCTCGGTGTAGACGCAGATCACGACGGAGATGTCGGGACCGCTCAAGACGCATCTCCCCGAACCGAGTGAACCGATTCGAGCATCGGTGAGTGGTTCCTGCTGCGGCGCAGGGCACGCCGGTTGGAGCGCTCCTTGAGGATCACCTTCAGTACCCGCAGCCCGTCCCGCACGGCCCGCAGATTGCTGGTGCCGTGGATCCGGAGGTACTCGTGGCTGGGTATCTCCTGTACCTTCAGCCCCGCCTTGACGACCCGGATGTTCATCAGGGTCTCCACCTCGAAGCCGGTGCAGTCGAGGTCGATCTTGTCCAGGCAGTGCCGCCAGAACGCGTTGTATCCGTAGCAGAGATCGGTGTATCGGGCCCCGAACTTGCGGTTGACGGCCGTGCACAGCGCCCAGTTGCCCAGCTTGCGGATGGGCGTCATGTCGTCGGTGCCGCCGCCGTTGGCGAAACGGGACCCCTTGGCGAAGTCGGCGCCCGAGACCAGGGCGGAGACATACGACAGGATCTCGTTGCCGTCGGCCGAGCCGTCCGCGTCGACCATCACGATGATGTCGCCGGTGGCCGCCTCGAACCCGGTGATCAGGGCATCCCCCTTGCCCTTGCCGCGCTGCCGCACCACCTTCACCCCGGGCCACAGTTCACGCGCCACTTCGACGGTGTCGTCGGTGGAGTTGCCGTCCACCAGGACCACTTCGTGGATCCAGTCCGGCAGGGTCTTGAAGACGTACGGCAGATTCTCCGCCTCGTTCATGGCCGGGATCACCACGCTCACCGGCGGCGCGATGGCCAGGTGCGAGGAGACGGGCCGGTACTTGCCGGCCGGTGACGGATCGTGGTCCGCGACCGCCGGGCGCAGAACAGAACTCATGAGTCAGGTCCCTCTCGTCCGGTGGACCGCCCGCCCCTGGGCGGCCCGGCTGTGTGTCCGGTTCGAAAGGGGGGTTCGTGTCACTCACGGCACGGCGGAACGGATCCCCGTACGCGTGTGGTGAGCTGGCATGTCTGGCCGGCCGCGGCACAACGCGCAGCCGGTCGCGCGGCACGACTCGGTCGCAAGTGCGAACACCTTCACCGAGCACCCCCCTACCGCGCCCCGCGCCGGGACTGTCGCGGCCTTGAGCCCTCCCCTTGAGCCGCTTGCCACAGTCCGATGCGGGTGAGATGTACGACGGTATTGATGATTGAGTCTGTATGGCAAGAGCTGGAACGAGCCCTCACATTTTTGGTTGGTTTGACCGGAGTTATCGGTGTCCCGAGCGGATCTTCCCCATGCGCTTGAGGAGCCGGTCCGCCGGTTCGAACAGCTCCGGCCGTGCCTGCACGGTGTTGCGCAGCGCCCGGACCGGGGCACGGCGTGCCCGGTGTCCGAACGCGACCGGGTGACGCCGGGTCACCCACCCCTCCGACACCGTCAGCTCGCGTGTCTTCAGGGAGTCCTTGTACTCCTTCTGACCCCGGCCCAGGTCGAGGTAGGCGATGCCGTCGGCGGCGGCCGCCTCGGCCATCCGCAGATGCAGCACCAGACCCGGCGAGTACTTCGAGAACGCCGGGTCGTACGCCGGGAACCAGCAGGCCAGCACCCGCTCGCTGCGCAGCCCGAAGTGCGCGGCGATCGGCTTGCCGCCCGCGTACAGCACCGACAGGACCCCCGCGAACGGCTCCGAGCGGGTGTGGAAGAGCCGCTCCACAAGGCCGGTGATCCACTCGTGCGCGAAGCGGTCGCTGCGCCCGGTCCTGCGGTACTGCGCGGACTTCCACGCCATCAGCGTGCGCAGCGCGGCCGGATCCCGCTCGTCGTGCACATACCGCACGCCGTCGTGATCCCGGCCCAGCTTGCGCTCCTTGGCGAGCGTCGTTCGCGTGAACTTCGGTGACCGCTCCCGCAGTTGGGCCAGATACGCCTCGTACCCCTGGTCGACGTCCATGACCGGGGACGGGTAGCTGCCGGAGGCCTCCGACTCGAACCCCGGCTGGCCCTCCACCAGGTGGTCGAACTCCCACACGGCGAGTCCGCACGCCTTCAGCAGCTCCCGGGCGTCCCAGGTGAACCCGGGCCGGTGCACCACCCCCTGCGCGTCCGAGACGCCGAGGCCGATGGCCCGCCCGACGCCGGACGCCGTCCGGTGGAACGGGAAGTACGCGGCCGGCTCGCCGCCCTCCCGTACGACCGCGATCCGCACCCCGCGCCGGCAGCGGCCGACGGCGAGCGCGAACTCGGGCGACAGGAAGGGGTTGGCGAGCTCGGGCGAGCCGTGCAGATGGGCCTTGGACTGCATCGATGTCCACGCCGCCCGGTCGGCGGAGCCGAGCTCCCCGGGGCGGTACACGCTGATGTCCACGTCAGTCAGTCCGCCTTCGCGTCGTACGGCTGCGCAGCCGCCGCAGCGCGACCAGCAGGAGAATGAGGGCGCTGATCGTGGTCACGGCCACGACGCCGCCGGGCACCGACCACCGGTGCACGGCCAGCATGCCCTGGGTCACCAGCATGTTGACGACGACCGCGCCCGCAACCGCGGCCACGGTCCGGCCGAAGGGATCCAGCCCGCGCAGCGCGGCGGCGATGGCCCCGGCCGGAGCCGCGAGCAGGAAGAACAGGGTGAAGGGGCCGCGCAGCGGCGAGCCCGAGTCGACGAGCGCGAGGTACGCGCCGATTCCCCCCACAGCCGTCGCGGCGCCCGCGAGCAGCGGCGTCAGGTCCCTCCCCGGTCCTGGTCGCACACGCTCGGCGTCCTGAGACGAGTCTGTCTTGATACGTGCCTTGATACGTATGGTCTGCATTGGCGACTTTGCCCCCCGAAGCGCCGGATGCCGGGCTTCAATGTGGCTCAGCGCCGCACCGGCCGTCAAGATGCGAACGGCCCCTTGACAACTGTTCGAATCCCGTTCACATACACGCGGTCCCCGCAGGAGTGGGGCCTGCGGGGACCGGCGGTTCAGATGGCGCGGGGGTGGGTCACGGAACGAGCTTCAGCAGCCTGTTCGGGGAGCCACTGCCGGGGCTGGTGACCGCATTGGTGGTGGCACCGCCGGTGAGCGCCGAGGCCACCGTGGCCGGAGTGGCCGAGGTGTGGCCGGCCAGGTAGACCGCGGCCGCGCCCGCGACGTGCGGAGTGGCCATCGACGTACCGGAGATGGTGTTCGTCGCGGTGTCGCTGGTGTGCCAGCCGGCCGTGATCGACGAGCCCGGCGCGAAGATGTCCAGGACCGAGCCGTAGTTGGAGTAGCTCGCCCGGGCATCGGAGCTGGTGGTGGCACCGACGGTGATGGCCTCGGTGACCCGGGCCGGGGAGTACGAGGAGGCGTTGGCGCTGCTGTTGCCGGCCGCGATCGCGTAGGTCACGCCGCTGGCGATGGAGTTGCGCACGGCCGTGTCCAGCGAGGCGGAGGCGCCGCCGCCGAGCGACATGTTGGCGACCGAGGGGCCGGAGTGGTTCGCCGTCACCCAGTCGATGCCCGCGATCACCCCCGCCAGGGTGCCGGAGCCGCTGTTGTTGAGCACCCGGACCGCGACGATGTTCGCCCGCTTGGCGACGCCGTAGGTGGTACCCGCGACGGTGGAGGCCACGTGGGTGCCGTGCCCGTTGCCGTCCTGCGCGACGTTGTCGTTGTCGACGGCGTCGTAGCCGTTGCGGGCCCGGCCGCCGAAGTCGCTGTGGCTGATGCGGACGCCGGTGTCGATGACGTACACCGTCACACCGCTGCCCGCGCTGTCCGGGTAGGTGTAGGTGCCCGAGAGCGGCAGCGAGGTCTGGTCGATGCGGTCCAGGCCCCAGGGGGCGCTGGACTGGGTGGTGTCGGCCAGGTGGACCGTCTGGTTCTGCTCGACGGAGGCCACGGCCGGATCGGCGGCGAGTCTTCTGGCCTCGGTCGCGGAGAGGGTGGCGGAGTAGCCGTTCAGGGCGGCGCCGAACGTCTTGTCCACCGCGCCGCCGTACTCCTTGATCAGGCTCTTGCCCGCGCCGGAGGCGGCCTTGAGGCCCGCGTTCTGCTTCAGCGTGACGATGTAGCTGTCCTTGACGGCGGTGGGGGAGCCGGCGGCCAGGACCTTGCCCTCGGCCGGGGCGGCGTGGGCGGGGAGGGAGGTGAGGGAGCCGACGAGGGCGGCGGTCGCCAGGCCGGATATCGCGGCGAACCGGAGTTTGTTGCTGCGCAGTTGTGCCATTACGAGGGAGTCCTCCTCAAGGCGGTGCGCATGTGGTGCGCGCACATGTGGGGGTGCATGTGGGGGTGCATGCGTCGTAAAGGATCTGTGGTCCGGTCGTGACGGACAAGGGAGTTGACGGCCTGTCAACAAGCTTGTCATGAGCACGAAATCCAACGCATGGCGAACCCACAGGATGGGGTGCGCGATGCCCGGAAAAGTCTTGGCATGGACACTTCCCGTCAACACGCGTAGTTGGTACGACGGTTATGGCAGTGATCCTGCTATAGGGAGGTTCCATGAGACGTTCCCGACTTTCCGTATACGTCGCCTCACTCCTCCTCGCCGTCGGCACCGCCCTCACCGGGGCCGCCACCGCGCAGGCCGCCGACACCGCCGCAACCGGCGGCTATGTGGCGCTCGGCGACTCCTACTCCTCGGGCCTCGGCGCGGGCGGCTACCTCGGCTCCAGCGGCGACTGCAAGCGCAGCACGAAGGCGTACCCCTACCTGTGGGCCGCCGCGAATTCACCCTCGTCGTTCGACTTCACGGCCTGCTCGGGCGCTCAAACGGGTGATGTGACCGCCCACCAGCTCGGCCCGCTCAGCTCCAGTACCGCCCTGGTGTCCATCACGATCGGCGGCAACGACGCCGGTTTCGCCGACATCATGACGACCTGTGTGCTGCAGGGCGACAGCGCCTGTGTCTCCCGGATCAACACCGCCAAGGCGTTCGTCGACTCGACGCTGCCCGGCCGGCTCGACGCCGTCTACTCGGCCATCCGCGCCAAGGCCCCGCTCGCCCATGTGGTCGTGCTCGGCTACCCACGCTTCTACAAGCTGGGCGTCTCCGGATGCCTGGGCCTGTCCGAGACCAAGCGCCGGGCGCTCAACGACGCCGCCGACTACATCGACGCCGCCACCGAGAAACGCGCCCTGGACCACGGGTTCACCTTCGGCGATGTGCGGCCCACCTTCACCGGGCACGAGATCTGCTCCGGCAGCTCGTGGATGCACGCCGTCAACTGGCTCAACATCCCGGAGTCGTACCACCCGACGGCCGCGGGCCAGTCGGGTGGATATCTGCCGGTGCTGAACAGCGCGGCGTGAACCTCAGGAGTCCGGTGACTCGGTAGGCGTGGGCGAGACCCCGCCCGTCGGGGTCTCCGTCTCACATGTCACCGAGAACGGGACCGAGTTGGACTTCGTCTGCACCGGATCACTGACCTCGACACTGATCTCGTTCTCGAAGGTCCCGGAGTCGTCGTACGTCGTCACGAACGCCCGGTCCTGCTTGGTCCGCCCCCCGCCCTGCGGGAACGACAGGGTCTTCCAGCCCTGATCCATCACGTCGCCGTCCCTGGACACCCAGCGATAGGTGACCTGCGCCGGCAGCCGCCCCACCGTGAACGTCGCCGTGAAGGCGGGCGCCTGGCCGCTCGGCGGCGGACACGCCCCGGAGTACTCCAGGTTCGCGCCCGTCAGCGCCACCCGCACGGACTGCGGAGCCGGAGCGCTCGTAGGGCTCTCGCTCGGAGTCGGCTCGGGGCTCTCCTGGCCACCGGAGGCGCTCTCGCCCTCGGTCTCCCGCGGCGAAGTGCCGCCGCCCGCCTGGCCGGTGGTGCCCTTGCCGCCCGCGTCGCCGCCGTCGCCCCCACGGTTGAGGAGCCCGTACGTCAACCCCGCCACGGCCAGGGCGAGGACGGCGATGCCCGCGATCAGGGTGAGGGCGGCGCGGCGATTGCGCCCGGGGCGGACGGGGGCCGTGCTCGAGGCAGGGGCGGCGCCGACGGGCCGGGCCGGGGTGGGCGGTGGCACCGGGGCGGTCGGGGCGGTCTGCGGCGGCGCCGGGAACTCCGCCACGGTCGGGGAGTACGGGGTCGCCCGCACGGCGTCCGCGCGCGGCGTGCCACCCGCGCCGATGATCCGCAGGTCCTGCTCCGCCTGCTCGGCCGACAGCCGCTGGGCCGGGTCCTTGCGCAGCAGCCCCTCGATGACGGGGGCGAGCGGCCCGGCCCGGCGCGGCGGGGGCAGCTCGTCGTCGACGATCGCGCGCAGGGTGCTGAGCGGGGTGCTCTGGCGGAACGGGGAATTGCCCTCCACCGCCGCGTACAGCAGTACGCCGAGGGACCACAGGTCGGACTCCGGGCCGGGCGTGCGCCCGAGCGCCCGCTCCGGGGCCAGGAACTCGGGGGAGCCGATGACCTCGCCGGTCATCGTCAGGGCGGAGCTGCCCTCGACCATCGCGATACCGAAGTCGGTCAGGACGACCCGGCCGTCGTTCGACAGCAGCACGTTGGCCGGTTTCACGTCCCGGTGCAGCACCCCGGCCTCGAACGCGGCCCGCAGCGCCGCCAGCACCTCGGCGCCGATGTGCGCGGCGCGCCGCGGGCTCAGCGGGCCCTCGGCGTCCAGCAGCTCGGCCAGCGAGACGCCGCGGACCAGCTCCATCACGATCCAGGGCCGGCCGTCCTGCGTGGCCACGTCGTAGACCGTGACGACATTGCGGTTGGCGACCCGCGCCGCCGCCCACGCCTCGCGCTCAAGGCGGGCGTACATCCGCTCGACCTCCGGCGCGGGCAGCCCGGCCGGCGCGCGCACCTCCTTGACGGCCACCTCGCGGTGCAGCACCTCGTCACGGGCCCGCCACACGGTGCCCATGCCGCCCTCGCCGAGCGGGGACAGGAGCCGGTAGCGGCCCGCGATCACCCGTTCACTGCCGTGTTCTTCGGACACGGGTGTCCCCCATTCGCATCCGTGCGAAATCTCCACTCCGTGCGTTTTCTTCCCAAAAGTAGCTCAGCCGAGTACGGATGCCGCCCCCTGGAACACCAATCCGGCCCCGAGCAGCACGACGAGGAGCGCGGACGCCAGCGGGGCCGTCCTGCGCAGGAAGACCGTGAGCGGGTGCCTGGTCCAGCGGGGGCGCCGGTCCAGGAGGCGGGTGACCCCGCCACCCAGCTTGACCACGGCGAACCCGGCCGCCGTGAGGGTGAGGGCGAGTCCGACGCCGTACGCCACGACCAGCAGCAGCCCGAACCACGCCTTGCCGAGCGCCGCGGCGCCGACGAGCACCACGACCGCGGAGGGGCTGGGCACGAGCCCGCCGGCGAAGCCGAGGAGGATCGTGCCGCGCAGGGTGGGGGCGGTGGAGTGGGTGTGGGTGTGGCCGCCGTGGGTGTGGGTGAGCAGGCCGTGTTTGTGGGGGTGTGAGTGGGCGTGCTCGTGGTGGTGTGCGGGTGCGGGTTCGGGGGAGTGAACGTGGCCCGGTGCGGGTGCGGTGGATTCCGTCGCGGTGTGGGTGTGTGCGGCGACCAGGACCGGTTGACGTTCGTGGGGGTGCGGGTGGTCGTTGTGGTCGTGGTCGTGATCGTGCGTGTGGTCGTGTCCGTGCCCGTACCCGTGTTTGCGGAGGTGCCAGGCCCGGCGTACGAGGGTCGCGCCCGCCGCGATCACCAGGGCGCCGCTCGCCATGCCCAGCCAGGTGATCACCGACGGCGCCGCCGCCGAACCGGCCGTGATCAGCAGGCCCAGGGCGACCACGCCCAGGGTGTGGGTGACCGTCACCGAGGCGGCCAGGGGCATGACGTCCTTCAGACGCGCCCGGCCGCCGCGTGCCGTCGCCACCGCGGCCATGATGGTCTTGCCGTGGCCCGGGGCGAGCGCGTGCATCGCGCCCAGGAAGACCGCGATCAGCAGGGCGAGCGCGGCGAAGCCGACGGTGAGGTCGTGGCGGGAGACCAGGCCGTCCAGGGCACGCGTCCAGCGGTCGGCGCCGCGCGGCAGCACGGAGGCGCCGGGGGCGTCCTGCGCGGACTCGGCCAGGGCGGGGCCGCCGGGGCGGACGCGCAGGGAGGCCGTCCTGGTGTCGGCGGGGGAGGAGAGCAACTCCTCGGGGTACTCGGTCAGTTCGCCGGAGACCGACTCCTTCGGCACGTCCGAGGCGGTGAGCGTCATCCGGTCGCCGCGTGCCGTGACCTCCCGCCAGCCGGGGCCGGACCGCGCGCCCGCGCCACGGAAGCCGAGGGTGACCGTCGCGTCCTCGGGGAGCGGTGCCGTCAGCCGGCACTCCACCCGGAGCGTGTCGAGCCCCGCCTGACCGGGCCGCACGCGCGCGTGGCTGCTGTGCAGCGCCAGCTCGACGGTACGGCCGTCCACGGTGACCTCGCTGTCCCGCGCGGCGTTCGCGCACCGCTGCCGGGCCCACTCGGCCATGCCCGCCTTCTCGATGTCGGGCTCGGCCTGGGTCGCCGGGATCTCGGCGAGGTCCTCGACATGGTGGACGCGCAGCTCGCCGGGGGCGGCGACCAGGCCGTCGTAGCGGTTGACGGTGAAGTTGCCGAGAGGGTGCGCGCTCGCGTCGGTGACGGGCAGCAGCGTGAGCGCGCAGGCCGCCGTGAGGACGGCGGCGCCGGAGGCGAACAGCCGACGAGGGGTCACTTGGCCGCCTCCAGGTCCTTGAGCGCCTTACGGGCCTCCTGGGCGCCCAGCGGCGAGAAGCCCGGGTTGAGCTTCAGCGCGGCGCGGAGGTGCTCGCGGGCGTCGTCGGCGTTGCCCGCGGCGCGCTCGATGATGCCGCGGTGGTAGCGGAACGCGGCGTTGCGGTAGCCGGTCGCCGTGGCCTCGCGGGCGTAGCGGAGGGCTTCCTCGTCCTTGCCGTTGACGTGCAGCGCCCAGGCGAGGGCGTCCGCGGTGTGCACGGTGCGGCGGCGGTCCCACTCGGCGCGGGCGGCGCGCAGCGCGGAGGCCTTGTCGCCGTGGTCGGCGGCCGCGAGGGCAGTGTCCAGGTCGGCGTTGACGCCGTTGGCGCGGGCGAGGGCCGTCCAGGCGTCGACCAGGGCGTAATGGTCCTCGGCCTTGGCCTGGTCGCCGGCCGCCTCGTACAGCTCGCCGAGCTCGACGAGGGGGCCGGGGAGGGGGTAGCGGGAGACCACGTCCCGCAGGCTCTTGAGCGCACCTTCCCTGTCGCCGCTCGCCGACTGGGCGCGGGCGCGGCCCTCCAGGGCGGGGAGGTGGCTCTCGTCGGCGGCGAGGGCGCGGGCGTAGTGGGTGAGGGCCGCTTCGTAGTCGCCCTGGTTCCAGGCGAGTTGGCCGAGCTGGGCGGCGACGTAGGCGATGTCACCCGGGGCGATCGCGGAGGAGAGGGCCTGCTCCAGCACGCGCTCGGCCGTGCGGACGTCGCCGCGCAGCTCGTGCACATACGCGTACCGCGTGAAGACCGGGATGCCGGGGCGGCGGTCGTCGGCGGTGTCGGCGGCCTTGGCGGCGTCTTCGTAGCGGCCGAGTTCGACGAGGGCGTCCACGCGGCTGCACAGGGCGCGTTCGCTGTAGGGGTTCACCTCCAGGGCCCGGTCGGCGTGGTTCAGGGCGTCCTCGAAGTCGTGCCGGGCCGCGGCGAGGGCGGCGCGGCCGGCCAGGGCCTGGTCGTTGTCGGACTTCAGCGCGAGCGATCGCTTGAAGGCCCGTTCGGCCTGGGGGTAGCGGGAGGGGTCGCCCTTGGTGCGGGCCTGTTCCACGTACGCCAGGCCCAGGGTCGCCCAACTGCTGAAGTCCCTCGGCTGGTCGCGCAGGTGGGACTGGAGGGAGGCGATGCCGGCGTCGAGGTCGCCGCCGGAGAGGAGGCCCGGGGAGAGGGCGGCGGAGGCGGGGGCGATGCTGCGGTCGTCGTTGTCGCGTGCGGCGCCGAGGGCGATGGCGCCGGCGGTGAGGGCTATGGCCAGCAGGGCCGCGCAGCTTGCGAGGTGCAGGGTGCGGTGGCCTCGGGCGGCTGCGGCGGCGCGGCGTACGGCGGTGATGCGCTGGCCGTTCTTTTTCTCGCCCCCGCCGCCCCTACCCGTCCCATCCTGAAAGGGCTCCGCCCCTTCGACCCCGGGCCCTTCTGGGGGCTGCGCCCCCAGACCCCCGCTTCGGCCCTGAACGGGCCTCGTCCTCAAACGCCGGACGGGCTGGAGAGCACGCACGCGGCGTACGGCGGCGACGCGCTTGTCGTTCCCGTCGTTCCCCTCGTTCTCCGGCGGGGTGTCGTTCGTGCGCGGGGCCATGCCCTCTCCTCGATCGGGTGCTCAGGAACCGTCGTTGCGTGCGGCGGCGCGGCCCGCGCCGTGGGGGATGAGTACTTCGCGGGCCGCGCCAGCTTTCTTGGGGGGGGAACGGGGCTCAGTACGCCCGGTCCCGCATCCGGCGCCACCACAGCAGGGCCATGCCGATCAGCAGGACACCCAGTGCGCCGGCCCCTGCCGACCCGGCGATCAGGGTCATGTTGGCCTTGTCGCCCGCGGCGCCCGCCGGCTGGAGCGCGTCGCCGAGCTGGCTGCGCACGTCGGTCTCGCCGTCGGTGCCCTTGGCGAGCGGGCCGCGCGAACCCTCGGTCGGCAGGGCGACGTACGGGAAGGCCTTCTCGAACTCCTTGTCGTTCTTGTCGACCGCGTCGCCCAAGTCGTTCTTGGCGCCGAGGAGTTCACCCTCGACGACCTGGAGGGAGGCGTCGATCACGTCGTCGGTGAGGCGGCGGCCGTTCGGGAAGCCCGCGTTGTCGCCGTCGAGGACGCCGAGCCGCTTGGGCTCGTCCGTGGGCTTGATCGAGGTGTTCAGGCGCAGCATCTCCGACGGGGTGACGTGCGGCGGCTGGTTGAGGTCCTTGACGCCCTTGAGGAAGACGTCGACCAGGTCCTCGCGCGGCTCGTCCGGCGCCGGGATCTTGTAGATCGCCTCGATGAGCTTCGGCAGCTCGGGGTTGGTGACGTTCTTCAGGAACTGCGCGTCGTCCCACGGCGCGGACGCGTTGAACTTGTCCTTGTCCTTCAGCGGGTTGACGACCTCGTTGACCAGCGGGTTGCCCAGCCGCGAGACCTGCTCGTAGTAGCCCTTGGCGTTCTGGCGCTGCGTCGTCGACCAGATGCCGACGATCGGCTGGTCCGCCGACTCGGCGATCATGTGGTTGGGGACCTGCAGGGCTATCGAGTTGACGTTGTAGCCCTTGAGCGTGTCGTTGCCGACCTCGGAGAGGTTCCCGCCGTACAGCAGGTCGAAGACCCGCAGGTCGAGGAAGAAGGGGTCGTCGGCCTGCCCGGCGAACGTCGTCGTGCCGCCGTGGAGCTCGTGGACGGCCTGCTCGCGCAGCTTGGCGTAGTCCGGCATCGACGCCCTGCCGACGTTCGAGGGCGCCACCGGCACATCGTTCGCGATCTTCGTCTTCGACACCAGCTTCTGCTTCTTGAGCTTGATCAGCTCGATGTCGTACGTCTGCGTGATGTTGAGGTCGGGATCGTCCAGGCTCTCGACCGGACCGGTGTTGTACAGGAACGTCTTCTCGTTCTTGACATGCGTGTCGAAGGTGAAGCGGTAGAGCAGGTCGCCCTGCGCGTCACCGTCGTTGTCGATGTGGAGGTCGTACTGGGCGTCCTCGGCGAACGTGAAGAAGTTCGGTCCGCCGGCCGGCTCCTCGAAGGGGATCCAGTTGGCGACGATCGTCGTCGTGTCCGGCTTGTCCGGGCTGACGAACGCGTACACGTCCGTGTTGTCGTACTGCGGCGTCCCCGAGATCAGCGGGGCCTCCCGGTGGCTGGAGGCGGAGGCCGCCCCCGGTTCCAGCGCGGTCACGCCGGCGGCTGCGAGCCCGCCGGCGGCCAGCGCACCACACACAAGGGTCGCGAGGCTCCTGCGTCCCGCTCCGCTCCTGGAAATAGGTGTCATGCCGTCCGTCCTCAGTGCCAACTTGCCTGACGAACCCGATTCGGAGCCGTCGCCCGAGTGGATTGGTCGAAATCTCAAGCGTTCTTACGGGCGAACTGAAAACTTGTTTCATCGGCGGACCACCCGCGTTTTCGGCCCGCTGATCCGTAACCCCATCCGGAGGTGGGTTCGTTGCGAATACCTCGTGGGGCGAGGAGGCCGACATGCGGACTGGCTGGAGGGGGAGACGAGTTGGACGCGGACGAGCTGCTCGTGCTCGTGGCGGGCGGTGACCAGAAGGCGTTCGAGGACCTGTACGGACTGGTCTCCGGGCCGGTGTTCGGGCTGGTGCGGCGCGTGGTGCGCGACCCGGCCCAGTCGGAGGAGGTGGCCCAGGAGGTGCTGCTGGAACTGTGGCGGTCGGCGGCGAAGTTCGACCCCGGCCGGGGCAGCGCCCTGTCCTGGATCCTCACCCTCGCCCACCGCCGCGCCGTCGACCGGGTGCGCAGCGCCCGCGCGGCCGGCGAACGCGAGCAGCGGGAGGCGCTGCGCGCCAACCACCCGGCCTTCGACCACGTCGCCGAGGAGGTCGAGGCGGGCCTGGAACGCGAGTGGGTGCGCCGCTGCCTCGACCGGCTGACCGCCCTCCAGCGCCAGTCCGTCACCCTCGCCTACTACGACGGCTACACCTACCGTGAAGTGGCCGAGCGGCTCTCCCTGCCGCTGGGCACGGTCAAGACCCGGATGCGCGACGGACTCATCCAGTTGCGCAAGTGCCTGGGAGGTGTCGCATGAGCTTCGTCGGCCGCCTCCTGCGGCGCGAGGACCTGCACTCCCTCGCCGCCCCCTACGCCCTCGACGCACTGGAGCCCGGCGAACGGCTCCGCTTCGAGAAGCACCTGAAGAACTGCGTCGTCTGCGCCGCCGAGGTGCGCGCCCTGTCCGAGGACGCCGTCCGCCTCGCCTGGTCGACGGCCGCCGCGCCGCCGGCCGCGATGCGCGACCGGGTCCTGGCCGCCGTACGCGCCACTCCCCAGGAGCCCGCCGGGCGGGAGCAGGCACCCGCGCGTGCCACCCAGTTGCCGCCGCATGTGTGGGGCACCCGGCCACCGCCGCGCACCCGTGCGCCCAGGGCGCGCCCCTTGCTCGTGCCGTTCGCCACGGTCACCGCCGCCGCGGCGCTCGTCGTCGCCTCCCTCTTCGCCGTCCAGGCCGACCGGACACAGGACGAGCTGGACGCCCAGCGCGCCCGGGCGAGTGAGATCGCTAACGTTCTCGGCGCACCCGACGCCCGGGCGACCGCCGGCGAGGACGCTCAGGGCCGCACCATCGGAGTGGTCGCCTCCGCATCGGAGGGGCGCGCGGTCGTCACTCTGAGCGGATACGGCGAGTTGCCCAGCGGCCGGGTGCACCAGCTCTGGCTCATGCGCCCCGATGTGCAACCACGCTCCTTGGGCCTTTTCGACGGCGACACGCCCTTGCTCGCATCCGGTCTCGACAAGTCGGCGACATCACTGGCTGTGACCGTCGAGCCCGACGGCGGATCACCACAGCCCACCAGCCAGCCCGTTGTCCAACTCGCCCTGAAATCGGTTGGATTCGGAGAGTAATCAAGGACGGGTCGTCAACACCCTTACGGGGAAGGTGAATCCTGTGACCGCGATACACGAGTGCCGCACTGGGGCGATAGGGTTAACCTGCCCGGGCCGGGTGGACTCGTACGGGTGGGGAGTGACATGGATCAGATAACAGTGCGCAGCAGGGCCAGGGTCCCTGCGATCACCTGCGGGAGCAACGCGACCAGTTCGCGTCTCGACCGCCATCTCTCGGTACTGGCGGGACCCGCCGTGCCGCAGGGGGAGGCGGCCGAGGCGACGTCACTGATGCGCGAGCTGACCACGCGTGACGTCGCGCACGAGCGCAGCGACCGGGGTGCACGCGTCCGTCGCGTCTCGCTGTTCGCCCCGCTGCGTCGGCTCCGGCGTTCGCTGTTCGGCGGGCGCTGACTCGCACCCGGCGTCCCCCGAACGACCTCCAGGCCCGCGCCCGGCGCACCACACGTCCCGGCGCCGTACCGCGCTGCCGCCGCCGTCATCCCCAACGGCACGCGTCGGCGCCCCCGGAGCACCACCCGGGCGCGGGCACGTCCCCCGGCTCTCCCCACCCCGCATCCGGTACGTCAGCGCTCGCCGCGCGCGTACCGGCGTACCGCGAGCGGCGCGAACACCACGATCAGCGCCGCGCACCAGGCGAGTGACCCGGCGACGGGATGCGCGACCGGCCAGGCGGCGTCGTCCGGCACCGGAGCGTTGCCGAACAGGTCCCGCAGGGCCGTCGTGACCGCGCTGATCGGATTCCACTCGGCGAGTGCGCGCAGCCAGCCCGGCAGTCCGTCGGTCGGGATGTACGCGTTGGACAGCAGCGGCAGGACGAAGGTCGCCCCGCCGAGCTGACCGGCGGCCTCCTCGTTCCTGGTGAGCAGCCCCAGGAAGATCCCGACCCACGTCGTCGCGAACCGGAACAGCAGCAATAGCCCCACCGCGCCCACCGCTGCGGGCGCCGACCCCTCGATCCGCCAGCCCACCGCGAGCCCGACCAGCAGGAACGGCACCGTCCCCGCGGCCGTGACGACGAGATCCGCGGCCGCCTGTCCGAGCGGTACGGCGGCCCGGCTCATCGGCAGCGTCCTCAGACGGTCCATCACGCCCCGGTGGGTGTCCTGGGCGGCCTGGAACATCCCGGTCATGATCCCGTTCGCCGCGGTCGCCACCAGCAGCCCCGGCACCAGGAAGGAGCGGTACTGCTCGCCGGGCATCGCCAGCGCGCTGCCGAAGACATAGCCGAAGAACAGCAGCATGGTGATCGGCATGGTCTGGGTCAGGATCAGCAGGCCCGGGTTGTTGCGCAGCCGCCGCAACTGCCGGCCCAGCATCGCGCCGCCGTCGTAGGCCAGGGTGGTCATGCGGCACGCTCCTCGGTGAGTCGCAGGAAGACGTCGTCGAGTGTCGGCGGTTCGATGCGCGCGTCGAGCAACGGCACGCCCGCCGCGTCCAGTTCACGCACCAGGCGGGGGAGGGTGAGCGTGGCGTCCCGGGTGACCGCGCCGACCGCGCGCCGCTCGTGGTCGAACGACGGCTCGGCGCCGGTGAGTTGATCCAGCACGGCCGCCGCCTTCGCCATGACGTCGGCGTCGGTGACGACGACCTCGACGTGCGCGCCGATCGCCGCCTTGAACTGGCTCGGCGAACCCGTGTGCGCGACCTGTCCCCGGTCCATCAGGGCGATGGTGTCGGCGAGTTGGTCGGCCTCCTCCAGATACTGCGTGGTCAGCAGCACGGTGGTGCCGTCGGCGGTCAACTCCCTCACCGCCTCCCAGATCCGGTTGCGGCTGGCCGGGTCGAGTCCGGTCGTGGGCTCGTCGAGGAACAGCACGTCGGGACGGCGCACGAGGCTCGCCGCGAGGTCGAGGCGGCGGCGCATCCCGCCCGAGTACGTGGACACCGGCCGGTCGGCCGCCTCGGTCAGCCCGAAGCGGTCAAGGAGCTCACCGGCCCGCTCGGCCGGGCCGCGCACCCGGTGCAGCCGGGCGAACAGCCGGAGGTTCTCGCGGCCGGTCAGATCGCCGTCGACCGACGCGTACTGCCCGGTGACGCCGATGCCGCGCCGTACGGCCGCCGGGTCCCGCAGCAGGTCGTGCCCGGCGACCCGGGCCGAGCCTGCGTCCGGGCGCAGCAGCGTCGTCAGGAGCCGTACGGCCGTCGTCTTGCCCGCGCCGTTCGGGCCGAGGAGGCCGCAGACGGTGCCCTGCGCGACGGCCAGATCGAGTCCGCGCAGGGCGTGGACCTCGCCGAACCGCTTCTCCAAACCTTCACTAAGTACAGCGTACGTAGAAGTCATGGGTCGACCATAGCGCACTACGTACGTTGTACGTAACTAGGATGGTGGCCGAGGTGATGACCGATGGCGGGCAAGGCGGCCGAACCCCAAGTGATCTGGGCGCGTCCCGAGCGGACCGGGCGCGGTCCCAGGCCCGCGTTCACGCGCGCGGACATCGCGGCCGCGGCGGTGCGGATCGCCGACGCCGATGGGCTGGATGGCGTGTCCATGCGGCATGTCGCGGCCGAGCTGGGCTGCGGGACGATGTCGCTGTACAACTACCTCCCGCGCAAGGAGGACCTGTACGAGCTGATGGTCGACGCGGTGGGCGCCGAGCACGAGATCCGGGAGCCGACGGGCGACTGGCGCGCGGACATGATCCGCAACGCTCAGGAGACCCGCGCGATCATGCACCGCCACACCTGGGTACCGCGTCTGATGTCAGGGGTGTACGGCTTCAGCCCCAACACCCTGCGCTACCTGGAGCACTGCCTGGCCTGTCTGGAACCGCTCGACGTCCCGTACAGCGTGAAGATGGAACTGGTCGCACTGCTCAACGGCGTCGTGACGACGTACACCGCGAACGAGATCGCCACCGCCGAGCGCACGCGTTCCGTCCCCTGGTCCGAGGAGGAGGAGAACGCGGTCCGCATGGCCTACCTCGGCAGCCAGGTCGCCACCGGCAAGTATCCGCGGCTGGCGGCGTCCTTCATGGAGGACCGCGGGCCGATCGATCTGGAGGCGGTGTTCCGGCGGGCGCTGGAACGGGTGCTGGACGCCTTCGACCCGAGCCTGCGTTAGATCAACGCGAGCTGACCCTCCGGGCCCTCCTCGTGCCCGTCCAGCACCGACGCCGGCCTGCGGGCCGGTTCCGGGACCGGCAGGACTCCCGCCTTGCGGAGGTCGGTCGCGGTGACGGGAGACGTCGACTCGGGGTCGAGCGGCTGGAGTTCCGCCAGCAGGGCCAGGACCGTGATCAGCTCCAGCAGCTCCGATGTCCAGGCCTGCGGCCAGGTCGCCGGGCGGATCGCCGCCAGGGTGCCCGGCTCGGGCTCCATGACGCGGGCGGTGAACCACTGCTCCAGCACCTTCACGCCGGACACCTCGAAGTCCCAGGCCTGAGGCGGCACCGGTGAGATACGGCCCTCGCCCAGCAGCAGGGCCTCCTCCTCGCGGTCGTACTCGAGGGCCGGCGGACGGGCCGGGAGCGGCGCGCGGACGTACGGACGGCGGCCGCCGGGCAGCTTCGGGCGGTCACCGTCGCGGCGCATCAGCCACAGGGCGCGCCGGCCCGACTCCACGCCGTGGGCCCACAGTTCGGGGTCGCCGGTGAGGGGGACGGTGAGGTCGGGGCGTACGGCGGCCAGCGTCCAGGCCAGGACGTCCACCGGCTCGACCGGTCCGCCGAGCCGGTCGCTGAGGTGCTCCAGGAGGCCCGGCGCCAGATTGGGTTCCGTGCCGCCCGGGCGGCGGTACAGCGGCCGGACGCGGCCCGGGCGGAGCAGCGGGAGGAGCGAGGTCGCCAGCAGGCGGGACTGAGGGGTCTCCAGGACGAAGATCTGCTGCTCGTCCGCCACGCGCCACAGTTCGGGGCGGGCCGCGTCGATCAGCCGGTGGTCGGGGATCAGCCACTGCTCGTCGAAGGGCCCGTGCAGGACGCGTACCGGCTCCGGGCAGGGGCCCGAGGCGCGGATCAGCTTCTCGGTGCCGGTGGACCGGCCCGGCAGCTGTCCGACCGCCGAGTGCAGCGTGCGCGAGCGCGTCGGCTCCAGCAGGGCCTCCCGGTCCGGTCCCTCGGCCTTCACGAAGGCGTCCCAGCGGGCCTTCAGGGACGCCGCGTCGGGGCCCGTCGGCCACCCCCGGCCGAGCCGCGGCGGTGCGACGGACCACGGCATGAGGTCCGCCAGCGGCGGAGCGTCGTCGTGCGTCACGCTGGGCATCGTACGACTTGGCTGCGACAGCGGGGTCAGGTCGCCTCCAAGGTCACCGTGAAGGAGAAGCGGTCGCCCCGGTAGTGGATGACCGCCGCGTCCAGCACACGCCCGTCCGCGTCGTACGTCACGCCCGTGTAGTGCAGGATCGGGCTCAGCAGCGGGACTTGGAGCAGCTTCGCCGTCTCGGGGTCGGCCAGCCGCGCCTCCACCGTGTCCGTGATGCGGCTGATGTCCGCCCCGACGACGTCCCGCAGGACCTTGGTCATCGGCCAGCGGACCAGGTCGCCCAGGTCGATGTGCGCGGCCAGTTCGGGGCGGACGTAGTTGCGGGCGTGGTTGGTCGGCTCGCCCGTCTTCTCGTCGCTGCGCAGGCGGTGGTACGTCGCCACCTCGTCGAGGTCCGGGAAGTACTCGGCGAGTTCGGCCGGCACCGGCCCCCGGCCGTGGTCCAGCAGCTCGGTCGTCATGCCGGACTGCTGGGCCACGATCGCGTCCACCGAGCCGAGCAGCCGCACGGGGGCGCCCCGGCGGGCGTCCGGCTCGATGAACGTGCCGCGTCTGCGGTGCCGCGTGATCAGGCCCTCGTCCTCCAGCTCCTTCAGCGCCTGCCGCATGGTCAGCACGCTCACGCCGTAGTGCTCCGCCAACTGCTCCTCGGTGGGCAGCCGCAGCGGGTCCTGCGGGCGGCGGCCCAGTATGGAGGCGCGCAGCGACTGCGACACCTGGTACCAGAGCGGCAGCTTGCGGTTCAGGACGATCGAGTCCGGGGCGAAGGAGGTCACGGGGCCATCCGTACCGGTTGGGGATCTTCAGGGCAAGGGGCGAAAGTGGCGCTCCATGCCCCGCCAGACGTCGTCGTAGCGCTGCTGCAGATGGTCGGCGCCGGCCGACTGCGGGGTCAGCGTCACCGGCCAGCGGGTCTCGAACATGAACGCCAGACCGTCGTCGATCTTCTGCGGCTTGAGCTCGGCGGCGCTCGCCCTGTCGAACGTCTCCCGGTCCGGGCCGTGCGCCGACATCATGTTGTGCAGCGAGCCGCCGCCCGGCACAAAGCCCCCAGGACCGGCAGTCTTCGCGTCGTAGGCGCCCTCGATGAGGCCCATGTACTCGCTCATCACGTTCCGGTGGAAGTACGGCGGCCGGAAGGTGTCCTCGCCCACCAGCCAGCGCGGCGCGAAGACCACGAAGTCGACGCCCGCGAGGCCCGGGGTGTCCGACGGGGACGTCAGGACGGTGAAGATCGACGGGTCCGGGTGGTCGTAGGAGATGGTGCCGATCACATTGAAACGGCGCAGATCATAGATGTACGGCACATGGTTGCCGTGCCAGGCGACCACGTCGAGGGGTGTGTGGTCGTAGGTGGCCGTCCAGAGGTTGCCGCAGTACTTGTTCACCACCTCCACCGGGCCCTCGACGTCCTCGTACGCGGCGACCGGCGCCAAGAAGTCCCGGGCGTTCGCGAGGCCGTTGGCGCCGATGGGACCGAGGTCGGGGAGGTGGAAGGGCGCCCCATAGTTCTCGCACACATAGCCACGCGCCGACTCGTCCAGCAGCTCCACACGGAAGCGCACCCCACGAGGGATCAGCGCCACCTGTGCCGGCTCCACATGCAGCAGCCCGAACTCCGTGCGCAGCAGCAGCCCGCCGCGCTCGGGCACGATCAGCAGCTCGCCGTCGGCGTCGCTGAAGACGCGGTCCATCGAGGAGTTGGCGTGATACAGGTGCACGGCCATGCCGGTGCGCCGGGTCGCGTCGCCGTTGCCGCCCAGGGTCCACAGGCCGGCGAGGAAGTCGGTGCCGGGCGCGGGCTCGGGCAGCGGGTTCCAGCGCAGGCGGTTCGGGTCCGGCACCGAGTCCGTGAAGGGCGCCGTACGGATCGCGCCGTTGTCGGTGCGCGTGAACGCCGGGTGGGCGGCCGACGGGCGGATGCGGTAGAGCCACGAGCGGCGGTTGTGCGCCCTCGGCTCGGTGAACGCCGTACCGCTGAGCTGCTCGGCGTAGAGGCCCAGCGGGGCGCGCTGGGGCGAGTTGCGCCCCTGGGGAAGGGCGCCCGGCACCGCCTCCGAACTGTGCTCGTTGCCGAAACCGGAGAGGTAGGTCAGCCCTTCCGCGGTCTTCCGCGCGTCCCCGTTCATGATCACTCCCTTGGGATCCTGATTCCTATGTCTCACCATAGGATTGCGATTTCCCGGGCGCAAGAGATCCGCCGGTCCTCCTCTGGGGGTACGACCGGAACCGGACCCCAACCCGACTCAAGGGGGATCCGGCTGTCGGACCGGTGTTCTACTCTCCGGGCATGTCGTGGACGCGGACCCTGCTCGCCGCGCTCGCGGTCTGTGTCCTGCTGACCGGATCCGCGGGCTGCGGCTCCGGTACTGCCCGGGATCCGGGGGAGGGCAGCGTCTCGCCCTCCCCGGTGGGCAAGGTCCTCGACGACACCGACGACGACGGGCGGCACTATCGCGAGGTGGCCGAGGACGAGGCTCCCCAGGTCGCCATAGAGGTGCAGCCGGACACGGACGGCGGCACCCCGGGAGGCTGGGACGTACGGCTGACGGTGCGCGACTTCCGCTTCTCGCCCGTCGGCGCGAAGCCGCAGGCCGTGGCCGGGCGCGGGGTCGCCCGTCTCTTCGTGGACGGCCGCCTCGTCGCCGAGCTGCGCACCCCCGACCACCGCCTGACGGCCGACCTCGTCCCGCGCGGCACCCACCAGGTCACCGTCCGGCTGTACGCCGACGACGGCACGGTGTGGGCGGTGGACGGCGACCCCGTCGAGAGCACCGCCGACATCACGGCATCGGAGGCGGAGACGACCGCGACGCCGACGGCGTCCCCCGCGGCGCTGAGCGCGCCGGGTGCCTGTCTCCGTACCGGGGGCCGATGTTCACCGGACCGAGCCGGAAAGGCATCATGAAGACCGTGCCCCATCCAGCATCGCTACGCCGGGCGCCCGTGCAGCGCCGCAGCGCCGAACGGCTCACCAGGATCCTCGACGCCTGTGCCGACCTCCTCGACGAGGTCGGCTACGACGACCTGAGCACGCGGGCCGTCGCCCAGCGGGCAGGCGTCCCCATCGGCTCCGTCTACCGCTTCTTCGGCAACAAGCGGCAGATGGCCGACGCCCTCGCCCAGCGCAATCTGGAGCGCTACACCGCCCGTGTCACCGAGCGGCTCGACGAGACCGGCGAGGGCGGCTGGCGGGAGGCGATGGACGCCGTGCTCGAGGAGTACATCGCCATGAAGCGCACCGCGCCCGGCTTCTCCCTCGTCGACTTCGGCAACCAGATCCCCGTCGGCACCCGCGGCGAACCCAACCACCGCGTCGCCGACCGCCTCACCGACCTGCTCTCCGGCTATCTCGACCGCGAACCGGACGACGACCTGCGCCGCATCTTCCTGGTCGCCGTCGAGACCGCCGACACTCTGGTCCACCTGGCCTTCCGGGTGTCCCCCGAGGGCGACGACCGGATCCTTCAGGAGGCGCGGGAGATGCTGCGGGCGTATCTGGCGCGGGTGCTGGACTGACACCGCCGCACTGCCGACGCCGGACGGGCGGGCCGCGGTGCTCCGGCGTGAGGGCTGTGCGCGCCCGGCGGGCGGGGCGCTCGGTGCGGGCAGGCCAGGCATGTGACGGCGGTTGCGCGCGGGCCTGACAGTCCGTGTGAGCGGAGCCGGGGCGTCACGGTGGCTGCGGGCGGCGCGGCCGTACGCGGTCACAAAGCCGGCGCCCCGGTTGCCGCACGGCCGACGGCGCGCGAATTTCCGACCTCACCCCCGGAAGGGGCTCCCCGTTGTGCATACCGGTCGGTATGCTCAGCCTCGAGTCAGCGCGTCACCACCGCCGCCACCTCGGGAGGAACCCGTGTCCCGCACCGCACTGCGCATCTGCCCCCTGTGCGAGGCCACCTGCGGCCTGACGCTCACCATCGAGGGGACCAAGGTCACCGGTGCCCGAGGGGACCGCGACGACGTGTTCAGCCAGGGGTTCATCTGCCCCAAGGGCGCCTCCTTCGGTGCCGTCGACGGCGACCCCGACCGGCTGCGCAGCCCCCTCGTGCGCAAGGACGGCGAGCTGCGCGAGGCCACCTGGGAGGACGCCTTCGACGCGATCGCCGCCGGTATCCGCCCCGTCGTCGAGCGGTACGGGCCGAACTCGGTGGGCATCGTGCTCGGCAACCCCAATGTGCACACCGTGGCCGGCGCGCTGTACCCGCCGGTCCTGATCGCCGGCCTGCGCACCCGCAGCATCTTCACCGCCTCCACGGTCGACCAGATGCCCAAGCACGTCTCCAGCGGACTGCTCTACGGCGACGCCCTCGCGATCCCCGTGCCGGACCTCGATAACACCGACCACCTCCTCCTGATCGGTGCCAACCCCCTGGAGTCCAACGGCAGCCTGTGCACCGCCCCCGACTTCCCGGGCAAGCTCAAGGCGCTCAAGGCCCGCGGCGGCACCCTCACCGTCATCGACCCGCGCCGCACCCGCACCGCCAAGCTCGCCGACCGCCACCTCGCGATCCGTCCCGGCACGGACGCCCTGCTCCTCGCGGCGATGGCGTACGTCCTCTTCGAGGAGGGACTCGTGGATCCGGGTGAGCTGACCCCGCATCTGCAGGGGCTCGACGAACTGCCCGACGCCGTACGGGACTTCACCCCCGAAGCCGTAGCCGACGCCTGCGACGTGGCCGCCGGCACCATCCGCGCCCTCGCCCGCGAACTCGCCGCCGCCCCCACCGCCGCCGTCTACGGCCGCATCGGGAGCTGCACCGTCCCGCACGGCACGCTCGCGAGCTGGCTCGTCGACGTCCTCAATATCCTCACCGGCAACCTCGACCGCCCCGGCGGCGCCCTCTTCCCGCAGGCCGCCACCGACAAGACGCCCCGCCCCGCCGGGCCCGGCCACGGCTTCGCGCTCGGGCGCTGGCGCTCGCGGGTGAGCGAACACCCCGAGGCCAAGGGCGAGTTGCCGCTCTCCGCGCTCGCTGAGGAGATCGACACCGCCACCGAGCAGGGCGAGCCGATCCGGGCGCTCATCGCGGTCGCCGCCAACCCCGTGCTGTCGGCGCCCGACGGCGACCGGCTCGACAAGGCCCTCGGCTCCCTCGACTTCATGGTCAGCGTCGACCCGTACCTCAACGAGACCTCGCGCCACGCCCACGTCGTGCTGCCGCCGCCCCCGCCCTCGCAGAGCCCGCACCACGACTTCGCCTTCAACACCCTCGCCGTGCGCAACCAGGTCCGCTACACCCGCCCCGCCGTCCCGCTGGAGCCGGGCCGCATGGCCGAGTCCGAGATCCTGGCCCGGCTGATCCTGGCCGCCACCGGCATGCACGGCGCCGACCCGTCGGCGGTCGACGACCTGGTCATCGGCCAGACACTCGGCAAGGCCGTCAAGGAGCCCCACTCGCCCGTCCACGGCCGTGACCCCCAGGAACTCGCGGCACGGCTCACCGGCGACAGCGGCCCCGAGCGCCGGCTCGACATGATGCTGCGCCTGGGCCCCTACGGCGACGGCTTCGGCGTACGACCGGACGGGCTGACCCTCGAGAAGCTGCTGGCGCATCCGCACGGCATCGACCTCGGGCCGCTCAGGTCCCGGCTGCCCCAGCCGCTGAAGACCGTCAGCGGCAAGGTCGAGCTGCTGCCGCGGCCCATCGCCGACGATCTGCCCCGGCTGCGGGAGGCCCTGGAGCACCGCCCCGACGGTCTGGTCCTCGTCGGCCGCCGCCATCTGCGCTCCAACAACAGCTGGATGCACAACGTGCCCGCCCTCACCGGCGGCACCAACCGCTGTACCCTGCACATCCACCCGGAGGACGCCGAGCGGCTCGGCATCGGCGACGGGGCGCCCGTACGGGTCAAGGGCGCGGGCGGAGAGGTCACCGCCCCCGCGGAGGTCACCGACGGTGTGCGTCCGGGCGTCGTCAGCCTGCCGCA
This sequence comes from Streptomyces sp. UG1, assembly GCF_049974585.1. NCBI lineage: Bacteria > Bacillati > Actinomycetota > Actinomycetes > Kitasatosporales > Streptomycetaceae > Streptomyces > Streptomyces sp. UG1. The sequence goes on from NZ_JBNGGG010000010.1 coordinate 89,116, forward strand.
CGGCTGGGGGCACGACCGGCCCGGCACCCGGCTGAACCATGCGCTGAAAGAGCCCGGCGTCAACGTCAACCAGCTCCTCGACGGCAGCCTGCTCGACCCGCTGTCGGGCAACGCGGTCCTCAACGGCGTACCGGTACTGCTTTTTCCCGGGGGATAGCCCCCGGACCTCCATGGCCACCGGATCGACGCTGTGAGCAGTGCAAAGCTGTGACCAGCAGTTTTGCGCTTATTGCTCGCATGTCAACGTCTTGTTAACGCTGTCTGAGCGGACCTAACGTCATCCCACCGCCGGCCCTGGTGGGTCGTTCAAGGGCGAACGTTAGGTATCCACTCATGCTGACCATCCTTGGCTTCGCCATGATCGCGACCTTCCTGGTCCTGATCATGATGAAGAAGATGTCGCCGATCGCGGCGCTCGTGCTGATCCCGGCACTGTTCTGCGTCTTCGTCGGGAAGGGCGCCAAGCTCGGTGACTACGTCATCGACGGCGTGACGAGCCTCGCGCCCACCGCGGCGATGCTCATGTTCGCGATCGTCTACTTCGGTGTGATGATCGATGTCGGCCTCTTCGACCCGATCGTCCGGGGCATCCTGAAGTTCTGCAAGGCCGACCCGATGCGGATCGTCGTCGGCACGGCGATCCTCGCCGCGATCGTCTCCCTCGACGGCGACGGCTCCACCACCTTCATGATCACCGTCTCGGCGATGTACCCGCTGTACAAGCGCCTGAAGATGAGCCTGGTCGTGATGACCGGCGTCGCCGCCATGGCCAACGGCGTGATGAACACCCTGCCGTGGGGCGGCCCGACCGCCCGTGCCGCCACCGCGCTCAAGCTCGACGCCAGCGACATCTTCGTGCCGATGATCCCGGCCCTGCTCGTCGGCCTGCTGGGCGTCTTCGTCCTCTCGTACTTCCTCGGCCTGCGCGAGCGCAGGCGCCTGGGTGTGCTCACGCTGGACGAGGTCCTGGTGGAGGAGAAGGAGACCGAGACGGTCCTGGTGGGCGCCGCATCCGGTGACGGCGACTCCGGTGAGCGCAAGGCCACCGGCGGCGCCGGATCCGGTACCGACGCCGAGGACGAGGAGGAGGACGAGCGCTTCCAGGCCCTCGACCCGAACCGGCCCACCCTGCGCCCCAAGCTCTACTGGTTCAACGCGCTGCTCACGGTCGCACTGCTCACCGCCATGATCATGGAGTGGCTGCCGATCCCGGTGCTGTTCCTGCTCGGCGCCGCGCTCGCGCTCACCGTGAACTTCCCCCACATCCCGGATCAGAAGGCCCGCCTCGCCGCCCACGCCGACAACGTCCTGAACGTCTCCGGCATGGTCTTCGCCGCCGCCGTCTTCACCGGGGTCCTCCAGGGCACCGGCATGGTCGACCACATGGCCAGGTGGATGGTGGACGTCATCCCCGAGGGCATGGGCCCGCACATGGCCCTGGTCACCGGTCTGCTGAGCCTGCCGCTCACCTACTTCATGTCCAACGACGGCTTCTACTTCGGCGTCCTGCCGGTCCTCGCCGAGGCGGGCGCGGCGCACGGCGTCTCCCCGCTGGAGATGGCCCGCGCCTCCCTGGTGGGCCAGCCGCTGCACATGTCGAGCCCGCTCGTCCCGGCCGTGTACGTCCTGGTCGGCATGGCCAAGGTGGAGTTCGGCGACCACACGAAGTTCGTGGTGAAGTGGGCCGCGCTCACATGCCTCATCATCCTCGGGGCAGGGATGCTCTTCGGAATCATCTGACTTTTCAACGGAGGATTCGCACATGGCGCCCGGTGGGAACCGCGGCTGGCTGCTCCGCCTCGTCATCGCCTTCAGCTTCGCGCAGGGGGCGGTGTCGATGGCCCGGCCCGCCGTGTCCTACCGGGCGCTGGCGCTGGGTGCGGACGAGCGGGCGATCGGCGTGATCGCGGGTGTGTACGCCCTGCTCCCGCTGTTCGTCGCCGTCCCGCTGGGCCGCCGCACCGACCACGGCCGCTGTGCGCCGCTGCTGCCCGTCGGAGTCGTCCTCATCTCCGGCGGCTGCGCGCTGAGCGGCCTCGCGAACACCCTCTGGGCGATGGCGATCTGGAGCGGGGTGATGGGCCTCGGCCACCTCTGCTTCGTCATCGGCGCCCAGTCGCTGGTCGCCCGCCAGTCCGCCCCGCACGAACAGGACCGCAACTTCGGCCACTTCACCATCGGCGCCTCCCTCGGCCAACTGGTCGGCCCGATCGCGGCCGGCGGCCTGATCGGCGGCCGGGACATGGCGGGGAGCAGCGCACTGGCCCTGCTGGTGGCCGGCGCGGGCGGCGCGGTCGCGCTGACGTCGCTGTGGCGCATAGAGAGCCGTACGACGGCCAAGTCCCGCGAGAAGCGAGGTGACCGCGTCCCCGTCCAGCGCATACTGCGCACCCGGGGCGTGCCCGCCGGCATCTTCATCAGCCTCGCGGTGCTGTCCGCGACCGACATCCTCACCGCCTATCTCCCGGTGGTCGGCGAGCACCGGGGCATCGCGCCGGCCGTGATCGGCCTCCTGCTCAGCCTGCGCGCCGCGGCCACCATCGCGTGCCGGCTGGTCCTGACGCCGCTGCTGCGGCTGCTCGGCCGCACCCTGCTGCTGACGGTGACCTGTGTGCTGGCCGCCCTGCTGTGCGCGGGCATCGCGCTGCCGGTGCCGGTGTGGTTGCTCGCCGTGATGCTGGCGGTGCTCGGGTTCTGCCTCGGCGTCGGCCAGCCGCTGTCCATGACGACGGTCGTCCAGGCGGCCCCCGACGGCGCCCGCTCCACCGCCCTCGCCCTGCGGCTGACCGGCAACCGGCTCGGCCAGGTCGCCGCGCCGGCGTCGGCGGGCCTGGTCGCGGGACTCGCGGGGGTGGCGGCGCCGTTCGTGATGCTGGGCGCGCTGTTGCTGCTGTCGGCGGGCATCGCGCTGCGGGCGCCGAAGCGGACGGCGGGGGAGGATGCTGACAGGCGGGGCCGATCCAAGCCGATCTTGCGTCGAAAGAGTGGTATCTGATGGGCCGTAAGGCCCCGCTTCCACGATTCTCCGTGCGCATGTGAAAGAGAGTCAGACGAAGAGCGATTTGTACGAAAATCGTCTGACTCGGAGGACTCGCATGCCCACCACACCTCTTCCACGCCGCGCCGCGCGCATCGCCGCCGTCACGGCGCTCACCGCCGCGCTGACTCCGCTCACGGGGGTGCCGACGGCGGGCGCACAGGAGAACGCCACCATCAAGATCCACACGGCGCCGTTCGACGGGGTCCCCCGCACACCCTACGGCGATGCGATCGACGAGCCGGAGGTCTGCCGCTTCTACCTCGACGCCACCAACTTCGAGACGGTCACGAGCGCCACCTGGAACATCGCGACCGAACCCCCGGTTGCGGGAGGCGCCGGGCTCAGCGGGACCATCACTCTCTCGGGTGGCGCCGGGCACTCCGCGGACCTGACGCTGCCCGATGGGCAGTACCGGCTCACCTGGACGTACCCGGGCGCCACGGGCCCCGAGCGGCAGAAGACCTTCACGGTCAACTGCCGGCACGCGATGAGGACGCCCCCGCCCACCCCGCAGGGCGGCCCGCCGGCGGGTGGCGGCGGCATCGCCCGCGGCGAGGCCTTCACCACGGTCGCCGGCGCGGGCGTGGTGGGTCTGGCCGCGGTGGGCGGGGTGCTGTGGTTCCGGCTCCGTCGTCGCTCGCATGGCGCGTAGAAGGCGCAGGCCCTGGTACCGCAGGCGCGCCTACCGCCTGGCGAGGACGGCCGTACTGACCGTCTCGCTGGTGGCGGTCGGCGTCCGGTGCAACCACGCGGCGCCCGGAGCCGGTACGGCCGCTCCGGGCCCCGCGGAGGCCTCCGAGGTCCGAGCCGCCGGCACCGACTCCGGTGCCGGCGGGGCGGGCGCCGACTCCCGCCCCGGCACGGGCGCACCGCCCGCCGACCCGCCCGAGGCGACGCCCGAACCCCCCGCGACACCCGACGGCACGGCCGTGACCACCGTCCCCGCGAGCACCCCCGCCCCGCCCTCTCCCTCCCCCTCGCCGAAGCCCGCCCCCACCGGCAAGGCCGCCAAGCGCCCCGGCGGCCCCAGTCCGCTGCCCCGCTCCCGGGCGACCCGCCTCGTCATCCCCTACGTCAGCATCGACGCCCCGATGATGGACCTGCGCCTCGACAGCGAGCGCCGCCTGCCCGCGCCCCCGGAGGACGAGCCCAACCTGGTCGGCTGGTTCGCCGACGGGCCCTCTCCCGGTGAGCAGGGCACCGCCATCGCCGTGGGCCACCTCGACACCGACACCGGCCCCGCCGTCTTCGGCGGCCTCGGCGAACTCAAGCGCGGCAAACGCATCGAGGTCCGGCGCGCCGACGGCTGGACCGCCGTCTACTCGGTCGACCGCATCAAGACGTACGAGAAGGACAAGTTCCCCAACCGCGAGGTGTACGGCGCCCGGTCCCGTCCGGAGCTGCGGCTGATCACCTGCGGTGGCAACTACAACCGCAAGACCGGCTACACCGGCAACGTCGTCGTCTACGCCCATCTCACCGCGACCCGGGAGCCGAAGGGCGCCGGCCGACGCTGAATCCGACCGTCCGCTTGTCCGCCTCATGGACAGCGACGCCCGATTCGGCCCGATCCCTTCCGCAGGCCGCACACATTCCGTTAACTTCCGTGACTCACACGCCCCGTGCGACCCGCGCGAGGCGTTCGACCGCGGAGCACCGGGATCCGTCCGGCTCACGCGCGTGCCGGACCCTGCGTACCCGGCATGCCGGACGGGCCACGGCGCCTGAATGACCCTCCGGGGGCATCCGTCATGACACGCGCCATCTCCCTGCACGACGTGAGCAAGACATACACCCGAGGAACCCGTGTCGTGGACCGGCTCTCGCTGGACATCGAGCCCGGCGAGTTCCTCGTCCTCCTCGGGCCCTCCGGCTGCGGCAAGTCCACCGTGCTCAGAATGATCGCCGGCCTGGAGGAGATCGACGAGGGCGAACTGCTGCTGGACGGCGAGTACGCCAACGACCTGCAGCCAGCCGACCGGCGCATCGCGATGGTCTTCCAGAACTTCGCCCTCTATCCGAACATGACCGGCCGCGACAACATCGGCTTCCCGCTGCGCATCGAGGCACCCGGCGAGGACCCGCGCCCGCGGGTGGACACCACCGCCCGCATGCTGGGCATCGAGGACCTCCTCGACCGCTTCCCCGCCCAACTCTCCGGCGGCGAACGCCAGCGAGTCGCCATGGGCCGGGCCATCGCCCGCCACCCCACCGCGTTCCTGATGGACGAGCCGCTGTCCAACCTCGACGCCAAGCTCCGGGGCCATCTGCGCGCCGAGATCTCCGCCCTCACCCGCAAGCTGGGCGTCACCACGGTCTACGTCACCCATGACCAGGCCGAGGCGATGTCCCTCGGCGACCGGGTGGCCGTCCTGCGCGGCGGCGTCCTCCAGCAGGTCGGCGCGCCCCGCACGGTCTACGCGCTGCCCAGCAACGTCTTCGTCGCCGCCTTCATCGGCACCCCGCGCATCAACCTGCTGCGCGGCCTCGTCCGCGCCCCGCTCGACGGCGCGATGACCATCAGCCTCGGCAAGCAGTACCTCCGGCTGCCCGAACCGCTGTGCCTGGACCACCAGTTGCTGCGGGTGCAGCAGGGGCGCGAGGTCATCGTGGGCCTGCGCTCGGAGGCGGTCCGCATCGCCGAGCCCGCCGCCGCCCGCCCCGGCGAGGTGCACATCACCGGCCTGGTCGAGCACGTGGAGTTCCAGGGCCACGAGATCCTCGTCCACTTCAACACCGGCTCCCGGCCCGCCGTCGTGCCCGACCTGGAGGCGCCGCGCCCCGTCCCGCCGGTACGGCGCCGCCGCCGTGACCCCGGCACCGTCCTCGACCGGCTGCGCACCCGCGCGGGCGCGCTGCGCGCCGGGCCGGTGGTGACGCTGGAGCACCCGGCCGACACCACCCCCGACCCGGCGCCGCCCGAGGGCAGCCTCCCCGGCGACCTCATCGTCCGCACCACGCCCGACTTCGAACTCCGGCACGGTATGCAGATCCCCCTCCTCGTCGACATCGCCCACCTGTTCGTCTTCGACCAGCACGGGGAACGCATCTGCCCGGCGCCGGAGCGGCTGCCGGATCTGGAGGAGTGACGGACGCTTCGCCGGGAGTGCCGCGACGGGTTGTCCTTCGGGTGCGGCGCCGCCGCCGAACCGTACGCCGAGTCTGTACCGTCACCCACCGGCAGTTCGGGTGGACGGCCGGGCGCGGGTCGACGTCTGATCTCATGGGGGGCGTCTGGTGCGCAAAAACTATCGCCGCTAGTTTGTGTGTCGGACGACGAGACGGCCCCGCCCCGGAGGAAGCGTGATGAAGGCACACGACGGCATGTACATCGACGGCGCCTGGCGCCCCGCCGCGGGCCCGGACGTGATCGAGGTGGTGAACCCGGCCGACGAGCAGGTCATCGGCCGCGTCCCGGCCGGCACCACGGCGGACGTCGACACCGCCGTACGCGCCGCCCGCGCCGCCCTCCCGGGCTGGGCCGCGACCCCGCCCGCCGACCGGGCCGCGCGGCTGGCCGCCCTCCGGGACGTGCTGGTGGCCCGCAAGGGCGAGATCGCCGAGACGGTCACCGCCGAGCTGGGCTCGCCGCCGAAGTTCTCCGAGGGGGTGCACGCGGGTGTGCCGATCGCGGTCTGCGGCTCGTACGCCGAACTGGCGGCGACGTACTCCTTCGAGGAGAAGGCCGGCAACTCGACCGTGTACCTCGAGCCCATCGGCGTGGTCGGCGCGATCACGCCCTGGAACTACCCGCTCCACCAGATCGTGGCCAAGGTCGCCCCGGCGCTCGCGGCGGGCTGCACGGTCGTACTGAAGCCCGCCGAGGACACCCCGCTGGTCGCCCAGCTCTTCGCCGAGGCGGTCCACGAGGCGGGCCTCCCCGCCGGCGTCTTCAACCTGGTCACCGGCCGCGGCCCGGTCGCGGGCCAGGCGATCGCCGAGCACCCGGGCGTCGACCTGGTCTCCTTCACCGGCTCCACGGCCGTCGGCCGGCAGATCGGCGCGGTGGCCGGCGCTGCGGTCAAGAAGGTCGCCCTGGAGCTGGGCGGCAAGTCCGCCAACGTCATCCTGCCGAGCGCCGACCTGGCCAAGGCGGTCAACGTCGGCGTCGCCAATGTGATGTCCAACTCGGGCCAGACCTGTAGCGCCTGGACGCGGATGCTGGTCCACCGCGACCAGTACGACGAGGCCGTGGAGCTGGCCGCCGGCGCCGCCGCGAAGTACGGCGAGCGCATCGGACCGGTGGTCAGCGCCAAGCAGCAGGCGCGGGTGCTCGGCTACATCGAGAAGGGCGTCGCCGAAGGGGCCCGGCTGGTCGCGGGCGGCACCGAACCGCCCCGCGAGCAGGGCTACTTCGTCAGCCCGACCGTCTTCGCCGACGTCACCCCCGAGATGACCATCGCCCAGGAGGAGATCTTCGGCCCGGTCCTGTCGATCCTGAAGTACGAGGACGAGGAGGACGCCCTGCGCATCGCCAACGGCACCGTCTACGGCCTCGCGGGCGCGGTCTGGGCGGGCGACGACGCGGAGGCGGTGGCCTTCGCGCGCCGTATGGACACCGGACAGGTCGACATCAACGGCGGCCGCTTCAACCCGCTGGCCCCCTTCGGCGGCTACAAGCAGTCGGGTGTGGGCCGCGAGCTGGGCTCGCACGGCCTGACCGAGTACCTCCAGACCAAGTCCCTCCAGTTCTGAGGAGCCCGCACGTGGTTCGCGCTGCTGTCCTGACCGCCGTGGGCGCCCCGCTGGAGGTCACGGACGTCGAACTCCCCGACCCCGGCCCTGGCCGGGTCCGCGTCCGCCTCGCCGCCGCTGGCGTCTGCCATTCCGACCTGTCCCTGTCCAACGGCACCATGCGCGTCCCCGTCCCCGCGGTCCTGGGGCACGAGGGCGCGGGCACGGTGGTGGCCGTGGGGGAGGGGGTCACGCAGGTCGCGCCGGGCGACGGCGTCGTCCTCAACTGGGCCCCGTCGTGCGGCGGTTGCCACGCCTGCGGGCTCGGCGAGGTCTGGCTGTGCGCCAACGCCCTGAACGGCGCCGCCGACGTCTACGCCCGCACCGCGGCGGGCACCGACCTGCACCCCGGCCTGAACGTCGCCGCGTTCGCCGAGGAGACGGTCGTCCCCGCGTCCTGCGTGCTGCCGCTCCCGGACGGCATCCCGCTCACCGACGCCGCCCTGCTGGGCTGCGCCGTCCTCACCGGCTACGGCGCCGTGCACCACTCGGCGCGGGTCCGCGAGGGGGAGACGGTCGCGGTGTTCGGCGTCGGCGGCGTGGGCCTGGCCGCCCTGCAGTCGGCCCGGATCGCGGGCGCGGCGAAGATCGTCGCCGTCGACGTCTCCCCGCAGAAGGAGGAGCTGGCACGGGCGGCCGGGGCCACCGACTATGTGATCGCCTCCGAGAACACCGCCCGCGAGATCCGCGGCCTGACCGGCAGGCAGGGCGTCGACGTGGCCGTCGAGTGCGTGGGCCGCGCGACGACGATCCGTACGGCCTGGGACGCCACCCGCCGCGGCGGACGCACCACGGTCGTCGGCATCGGCGGCAAGGACCAGCAGGTCACCTTCAACGCCCTGGAGATCTTCCACTGGGGCCGCACCCTGGCCGGCTGCGTCTACGGCAACACCGACCCGGCGCGCGATGTGCCGGTCCTGGCCGAGCACGTCCGGGCGGGCCGCCTGGACCTGGGCGCACTGGTGACGGAACGGATCGCGCTGGAGGGGATTCCGGCGGCGTTCGAGAACATGCTGGCGGGGAAGGGCGGCAGGGCGCTGGTGGTGTTCTGAGGCCTGAAGGTGTTCTGAGGCCTGGCGGTGTTCTGAGGTTCTGAAGTCGCCCGGGGTGCTCGGGTGCCCCGGGCAATCTTCCCGCACAACCGTTGACGACATACCGTCCGGTCAGTACGTTCGCCGCCAACGTCCCCACCCGCACCCATCGGAGTGTGCACGCATGGACATGGCCCCCTCCGCTCACCCCGTCGCCACGACCGCCGTCCCCGCGGTCAACCGGCGTCGCGTAGCCACCGCGGCAGCCCTCGCCTCGGCCGTCGAGTGGTACGACTACTTCGTCTTCGGCATCGCCGCCGCCCTCGTGCTCGGCGACCTGTACTTCCCGGCGGGCAGCCCCACCGCCGGAGTGCTGGCCTCCTTCGCCACCTTCGCCGTCGGCTTCCTCGCCCGCCCCCTCGGCGGCATCGTCGCCGGTCAACTCGGCGACAAGCGGGGCCGCAAGCCGATGCTCGTCCTCGCCCTCACCCTCATGGGCCTGGCCACCACCGGCATCGGCCTGCTCCCGACGTACGAGACGATCGGCGTCGCCGCCCCGATCCTGCTGGTCACCTTCCGGGTACTGCAGGGCGTCGCCGTCGGCGCCCAGTGGGGCGGCGCGATGCTGATGGCCACCGAGTACGCCCCCGAGGGCAAGCGCGGCGTCTACGGCAGCTTCGTCCAACTCGGCGTCCCCATCGGCGTGGTGACCGCCAACACGGTGTTCCTGCTGGCCGGAGCCTTCACGACCGACCCCCAGTTCGCGGCCTGGGGCTGGCGGGTGCCGTTCCTCGTCGGCCTGTTCGTCCTCGGGCTCGCCTGGTACATCCACACGCGCGTCGAGGAGACCCCCGAATTCCGCGAGGCGGAGCGGAAGCTGGCCGAGAAGGAGAAGGCCGAGCAGTCCTCGCCGCTGCGCACGATCCTCAAGGGCCACCTCGGCACGGTGCTCCTCGCCGGCGGCTCCTTCGCCGTGAACACCGCCACCTTCTACATCATCATCACCGGCGTCCTCGACTACACGACCCGCGAACTCGGCATGAAGAAGAGCGCCGTCCTCACGGTCTCGCTGTGCATCAGCCTCACCCAGCTCGTGCTGATCCCGGCCGCCGCGGCACTGTCCGACAAGATCGGCCGCATCCGCATCTACGCCCTCGGCGCGACCGGCATCGGCCTGTGGGCCGTACCGCTGTTCCTGCTGATCGACACCGGCTCGCTGCTGTGGCTGGCGGTCGGCACCTTCGTCGCGAGCTGCTTCCTCAGCATCATGTACGGCCCTCAGGCGGCCCTGTTCGCCGAGCTGTTCACGCCGGAGATGCGCTACACGGGAGCCTCCCTCGGCTACCAGATCGCGGCCGTGCTCGGCGGCGGCCTCGCGCCGTTCATCATGGTGCTGCTGCTGGAGGCCTCCGGCACCTCGATGGCGGTCTCGGGCTACATCATCGCCCTCGCGGTGGTCGCCCTGCTGTCCATCAAGGTCCTGGCGGACCGGGCGCGCTCACGCTGACTCCCGGGTCTGCTCGGGTCGCGGCGAGCCCGCCACGACCCGGGCGGACCCCGTCCGGGACCGCGACACGGCGACCCCGGCCAGACACAGCGCCCCGCCCGCCAGCGTGAGCAGCCCCGGCACCTCGCCCAGCGCCAGCCACGACATCAGCACCACCAGCGCGGGCACCGCGTACGTCGTCGCGCCCATCCGGCTGGCGGTCGTACGGGCCAGGGCGTACGCCCATGTCGTGAAGGCGAGCGCCAGCGAGAAGACGCCCAGGTAGACCATGTTGAGGGTGGCGGAGAGGGGCGCGTCGGCCACCTCGCCGATCAGCTGCCCGGCGAAGGGCAGGCACAGCAGCGCGCCGACCAGACACCCGTACGTCGTCACCTGGAGCGCGCTCGCATGGCCGAGCGCCGGCTTCTGCGCCACGACACCGCCCGCGTATCCCACGGCGGCGAGCAGGCACAGCACCACCCCGAGCACCGAGGACCCGCCCTCGCCCGACATCGACAGGCCCACGGTCACCGCACCGGCGAACGACACCGCCATCCCCGCAAGCAGCCGCGGCGGCATCGGGTCGCCGAGCAGCCGGGCGCCCAGCAGAGCGATCAGGATGGGCCCGATGTTCACGACGAGCGCCGCGGTACCGGCGTCCACCTGCTGCTCGCCCCAGTTCAGCACGACGCTGTAGAAGCCGAACCAAAGCAGGCCCGATATCGCGATCCCGGGCCAGGCCGCGCGGGGCGGCAGTCCCTGCCGACGGACCAGGCAGATGCCGCCGAGCACCAGGGAGCCGACGAGCAGGCGTCCCAGCGCGAGTGCGCCCGGCGAGTACTCCGCACCCGCGCTGCGGATCGAGACGAAGGCGGAGGCCCAGAGGATGACGGTGACGGTGGCGGCTGTGGCGGCGAGTAGCTCGGTGCGGCGGGTGGACGGGGTGTGCATCATGCTCCAGAGGCTAGGGATGTATGGGGTTCGGAAGCTCGCGGATTTTGGACGCGTGGATGGCCGTCTGCGGGCTTGTGGGGGCTGGTCGCGCCCACGCGGCGGAGCCGCATATCGATACAGCCCCGCGCCCCTGAAGGGGCGCTCAGCGCAGCGTTGCCTGATCAATGCCCAGTAGCTCGTGCAGGGCCCGCTGCCCCGACGGACTCACTTTCACCGCCCGTTCCGACCCGATCCGTACGCACCACCCCGCATCCAGCGCATGCCGGCACAGCGCCGCCCCCGCGACCCCCGCCAAGTGAGGTCGCCGTTCGGTCCAGTCGAGGCAGGCCCGGGCCAAGGGGCGGCGACTCGCCCGGTCGAGGGAGATGCCGGCGCTGTCGAACCAGCCGAGCCCCGCATCCGTCAGGGCGAACCCCGTGTCCTGCCGCAGCAGTCCACGCGCGGTCAGTGCATCGGTGACCGCGATGCCGAGCCGCCCGGCCAGGTGGTCGTAGCAGGTGCGCCCCCGTGCCATGGCGGACCCCGCGCTGGACTCCCGTAGGTTCCGGGGCCGTTGGGCCGTCCCCGGTGCCACCTGTGCGACCAGGTCCTCCACGAGCTGTGCGACGCGCGCGTCGGCCAGTCGCACATACCGGTGCCGCCCCTGCCGCTCCTCGGTGAGCAGTCCGCCCGCGACGAGCTTGCCCAGATGCTCGCTGAGCGTCGACGCCGCGACCCCGGCATGCCGCGCCAGCTCGCCGGCGGTCCAGGCCCGTCCGTCGAGCAGCGCCAGCAGACAGGCGGCCCGGGTCTCGTCGGCGATCAGTCCGGCGAGCCGGGCCAGCCGAGGTGCCTGTGGATCCCTGGTGGTCATGCGTCCCAGCATGCGGCACGGACACTTCGGTGGACGCCGAAGTGTGGCTAGCCGGCCCGCCCGACCTGCTCGTACTGCCGGGCCAGCCCGTCCAGCAGTGCCGTGAGCCCCGTCTCGAAGGCCCGCTCGTCGATCTTCTCCTGCTGGTCGGCGAGGAGGTGGGCCTGGCCGAGGTGCGGGTAGTCGGCGGGGTCGTACGCGCTCGCGTCGTCCACGAAGCCGCCGGCGAAGGAGCCGAGCGCCGAGCCCATGATGAAGTACCGCATCAGGGCGCCGATGGAGGTGGCCTGGGCCGCCAGCCAGCCGGCCTCGACCATCGCGCCGTAGACGGCGTCGGCGAGCCGCAGCGCGGCCGGGCGGCGGCCGGGGCCGCGGGCGAGCACGGGGACGATGTTGGGGTGGTCGCGCAGGGCCGCCCGGTACGACACGGCCCAGTCGTGCAGCGCGGTCCGCCAGTCCCGGACGTCCTCGAACATCGACAGATCGACCTGCGCGCTCACCGAGTCGGCGACCGCCTCCAGGATCTCGTCCTTGGTGCGGAAGTGGTTGTACAGGGACGGCCCGCTCACCCCCAGCTCGGCGGCGAGCCGGCGCGTGGAGACGGCCGACAGGCCCTCCGCGTCCACGAGTTGGCGAGCCGTCTCGACGATCCGGTCGTAGCTGAGAAGGGGCTTGCGCGGTCGGGCCATGGCGCACATAGTAGGGCTGCCGAGCGGAAACTAGCAGTGCTAATTTAAATGTACGGCTTTCAATGGGGTGACTTTGCGTGAACCTGGAGCTCAGTGAGGAGCAGACCGCCGTCCGCCGGCTCGCCCGGGACTTCGTGGAGCGCGAGATCGCCCCCAACGTCGTCGCCTGGGATCGCGCCGAGGAGGTGGACCGTGCCATCGTCAAGAAGCTCGGCGAGGTCGGCTTCCTGGGGCTGACCATCGACGAGGAGTACGGCGGCTCGGGCGGCGACCACCTCGCGTACTGCCTGGTCACGGAGGAGCTGGGGCGGGGCGACTCCTCGGTGCGCGGGATCGTGTCGGTCTCCCTCGGCCTGGTCGCCAAGACCATCGCCGGATGGGGGAGCGAGGAGCACAGGCGCCGCTGGCTGCCGGGGCTCACCGCCGGTGAGCTGGTCGGCTGCTTCGGCCTCACCGAGCCCGGCACCGGCTCCGACGCCGGCAACCTCACCACCCGGGCGGTGCGCGACGGGGACGAGTACGTCATCAACGGCACCAAGATGTTCATCACGAACGGCACCTGGGCCGACGTCGTCCTGCTCTTCGCCCGCTCCACCGACGCGCCCGGCCACAAGGGCGTCTCCGCCTTCCTCGTCCCCACCGACACCCCCGGCCTGATCCGGCGCACCGTCCACGGCAAGCTCGGCCTGCGCGGCCAGGCCACCGCCGAGCTGGTCCTTCAGGACGTACGGGTGCCCGCGACGGCCATGCTGGGGGAGGAGGGCAAGGGCTTCTCGGTCGCCATGTCGGCCCTGGCCAAGGGGCGGATGTCGGTCGCCGCGGGGTGCGTCGGCATAGCCCAGGCCGCGCTGGACGCCGCCGTCCGCCACGCCGGTGAGCGCGAGCAGTTCGGCAAGCCGATCGCGGGGCACCAGCTCGTCCAGGAGCTGATCAGCGACATCGCCGTCGACGTGGACGCGGCCCGGCTGCTGACCTGGCGGGTCGCCGACCTGATCGACCGCGGGCGGCCCTTCGCCGTCGAGTCCTCCAAGGCCAAGCTGTTCGCCTCGGAGGCCGCCGTGCGCGCCGCCAACAACGCCCTCCAGGTCTTCGGCGGCTACGGCTACATCGACGAGTACCCGGCGGGCAAGCTGCTGCGCGACGCCCGGGTGATGACCCTCTACGAGGGCACGAGCCAGATCCAGAAGCTGCTCATCGGGCGGGCGCTGACGGGGGTTTCGGCGTTCTGAGCAGCCGTCTGAGTACTTCAGCGGATGTGTCCGCGACCACAACGGCCGACCCTGTTCCCCATGAGTGACACACCGGTCAAGCAGCAGAGTACGGCGGCGTTCTACGGGCAGGCCGTGGCCTCCTTCGCGGTGGCCATGGCCGCCACCGGTATCGGTATCTACCGGCTCAACGCCGACGCCTGGGTGCGCGGCTTCCTCGCCATCGCGGTCCTGTACCTGGTGACCTCGGCGTTCACCCTCGCCAAGGTGATCCGTGACCGCCAGGAGGCCGGGCAGATCGTGAGCCGGGTGGACCAGGCGCGGCTGGAGAAGCTGCTCGCGGAGCACGACCCCTTCGAAAAGGTCTGACCTTCCGAGAGGCCCCGAGGGCCCGCGCTAAGCGCTCGCTCAGCTTCAGCGGTATGGTGGTTCCTCTGCCAGTGAGAGGGGCGAGTGAGCGATGAGTGCGGCGGAGGAGACGGCCGGCGGCGAGACGTCGGGGTGGGGTGAGGTCACGCCCGAGGCGGCCCGGCGGCTGCTGATCGCCGCCGTCGAGGCCTTCGCCGAGCGCGGCTACCACGCCACCACGACCCGTGACATCGCGGGCCGCGCCGGCATGAGCCCGGCCGCGCTCTACATCCACTACAAGACCAAGGAAGAGCTGCTCCACCGCATCAGCCGGATCGGCCACGCGAAGGCGCTGGAGATCCTGCAGACGGCGGCCCGGCGCGAGGGCACGGCCGCCGAGCGGCTCGCGGACGCCGTGAGCTCCTTCGTCCGGTGGCACGCCGGGGGGCGCACCACCGCGCGGGTCGTGCAGTACGAGCTGGACTCGCTCGGACCGGACGCCCGTGCCGAGATCCTCGAACTGCGGCGGCAGGTCGACGCCGAGGTGCGCGGGGTCATCGAGGACGGCGTGGCGGCCGGTGAGTTCGATGTGCTGGACGTGAAGGGGACCACCCTCGCCGTCCTCTCGCTCTGTATCGACGTGGCCCGCTGGTTCAACGTCGACGGCCCCTGGACACCCGACGAGGTCGGCGCGCTGTACGCCGACCTCGTGCTGCGGATGGTGGGGGCGAAGTAGCGTCGGCCGGCTTCCCGGCCGCGGGCGGCTACAGGTAGTACCGCGAGACGGACTCGGCGACGCAGACGGGCTTGTCCCCGCCCTCGCGCTCCACGGTGAAGGCGACGGAGACCTGGACGCCGCCCGTCACATCCTCGACGCCGGTGATGGCGGCGGTGGCGCGCAGCCGCGAGCCGACGGGCACCGGGGCGGGGAAGCGCACCTTGTTCGTCCCGTAGTTGACGCCCATCTTCACGCCCTCGACCTTGATGAGCTGAGGGCCGAAGAGCGGCAGCAGGGAGAGCGTGAGATAGCCGTGGGCGATGGTGGTCCCGAACGGCCCGGCGGCGGCCTTCTCCGGGTCGACATGGATCCACTGGTGGTCGCCGGTGGCCTCCGCGAACAGATCGATCCGCTTCTGGTCGACCTCCAGCCAGTCGGTGTACCCCAACTGCTCGCCCACCGCCGACTTCAGGTCCTCGGCGGAGGTGAAGATCCTCGGCTCTGCCATGTCCCGGCCTCCCATGTCGCGTATCCCGGAGAAGCTGTCTCTGGGCCATCATCTCTAAGCAACTGCTTAGCGTGCTAGGGAGCGAAGCCTGTGTCAACGGACCGCGGCCGTGCCGCGGTAGGTAGGGTTGGAGGGGTGCCCCAGATCCCCGAGAAGATCCACGAGCTCACGGTCGGCCAGCTCTCCGCCCGTAGCGGCGCCGCCGTGTCCGCCCTGCACTTCTACGAGTCCAAGGGCCTGATAAGCAGCCGCCGCACGACGGGCAACCAGCGGCGCTACTCCCGCGAGATGCTGCGCCGGGTGGCCTTCGTACGGGCCGCCCAGCGCGTCGGCATCCCCCTCGCCACGATCCGCGAGGCGCTGGCCGAGCTTCCCGAGGAGCGGACGCCGACGCGCGAGGACTGGGCCCGCCTCTCCGAGCGGTGGCGCTCGGAGCTGGACGAGCGCATCACCCAGCTCAACCGGCTGCGGGACCATCTGACCGACTGCATCGGGTGCGGATGCCTGTCCTTGAGCAGTTGTGTGCTCTCGAACCCGGACGACGCGTTCGGTGAGCGCGGCACGGGTTCGAGGCTGATGGTCGAGCGGACGAAACGGGAGCCCGGCCGCCGGTGCTGACGGCCGGGTGAGCCGCTACTCGTACTCGGTCCCGCCCTTCCGGGTCAGATACGCCGGGCTCACCGCCTTCGCGATCGCCCGCCCGCCGACCACGGCGCTGTAGCGCTCCACGGCAGGCCGGATCACCACGCCCTCCCGCAGATGCAGCTCCCGCCCGGACACGGTCTCCCGCCCGCTCGCGACCTCCAGCACCCGCTCGATGTCGTACGGCCCCTCGAACAGCCGTGGCACCACAGGCAGTTCCCCCTGCAGCGCCTGCGCCGCGTCCAGCCACCGCACCCGGCCGTCGATCTCGGCGGACACGTCGAACGCCGCGTACCCCAGCGTCTCGCGCCGGCCGTCGGCCCCGTACGTCAGGTCCTGCACCCCCGCGCCGAACACCTCCCCGAAGATCCCGACCCGCCGCGCCCCCAGCCGCTCGGCCAGTCGGGCCGCGGCCTCGGCGACACCGTGCCCCCGCACCGCCCGCCAGTACAGGTTCCGCGACTCCTCCCGCAGCGCCAGCGACTTCGCCCCGAAGCCCTTGGAGGAGACGTACACCCGGTCCTCACCGGCGACATACGTCAGCAGGCACGCCGACCCGTGCAGCTTCTCGGTCAGCACCACCGGCTCGCCCGGTGTGAAGATCTCCGGATACCGCTGGATGTTCTCGATGTCGACCCACGGCAGCAGATCCGGCGCCGACTCCACCTCGCCGGACATCGTCGGCGGGACGGGCGGCACCCACTTGGTGATCCCCAGCAGCTCGGCGAAGTCCGTCCCCTCTGCGGCTGCCCGCGTCAGGTCCACTTCGGCCAGCGCCTTCGGCCGGCAGACGATCCCCTGCGACAGTTCCCCGCGCAGCCGCACCGCCCTGACCCGGTCGGACCTGCTGCCCGCCAGCCGCCCGGTCAG
This sequence comes from Streptomyces sp. UG1, assembly GCF_049974585.1. Taxonomy (NCBI): domain Bacteria; kingdom Bacillati; phylum Actinomycetota; class Actinomycetes; order Kitasatosporales; family Streptomycetaceae; genus Streptomyces; species Streptomyces sp. UG1. The sequence goes on from NZ_JBNGGG010000010.1 coordinate 106,197, forward strand.
CCCCAGCTCCTCGATCAACTCACCCGGCAGCACGGCCTGCTCGGGGATGTACACGGCGGCCTCACCGGTGCGGTACGCGCCCTTGGCGACGACGGCCCGGTACAGGCCCACTTGGGCCAGCTCCAGCGCGTCGGCGTTGGGGTGTTCATGGACGGTCAGCACTTCGGCGGTGACGCGCAGCGTCGACATCGGGGCTCCTCGGTCTTCCTCAGGTGTGGTTCCAGGTGTGTTTCATCGCCCCCAACTGTCCGTACGGGAAAGGGATGGAGCGACCCATTTAGGGCCTGCTATCGTCGCGATCTTCGCTCAGGTGCCCTGTTTACGACCGTCGCTGGACCGCCTCGTACTGGACCAGCCCCTCCGCCACCAACTGCGCGTTGGACACGGCCCGTTCACCGTCCGGCAGGACCAGCGTGTCCTCCAGCCCGATCCGCGTCGCGAGCCCCAGCCACCCGGCCAGCCGCAGCACCGGCCACGCACCCCCGTCCTCGCCGTGCAGCAGCACCGGGCGGCCGAACGCCGGGCCCAGGTCGGCGAGCAGCGCACGCGCGCTCTCCTCGGCCGTCTCCGGGGCGGTGTCCGTCACCTCCGCCAGCACGCGCAGCACCTTCGGCCCCAGCGGCGAGGCGGCGAAACGCGTCGCCCCGTCGGTGCCGGACCAGATGCCCGCCTCCACGCCCACGCCCCGCTCCAGCAGGGCCGCCGCCAGTTCCTCGGCGCCCGGTTCGTGCCAGTTGACCGAGGCGTGGTCCGGCAGCACGGTCCAGGCGCGGACGCGCGCCAGTCGCGCCGCGGGATCCGGCTCCGCCCACGCGCCCGTCGTCACGCCGACCGGCACCGGCACCCTGGCCCGTATCGCCTCCAGTGTCGGCGCGAGCACGCGCGGCGAGAGACTGTCCTGTCCGCAGGGGGACTTGGGGTGGACATGGATGTCCGTGGCTCCGGCCGCGACGGCTTCGGCCGCGGAATCGGCCAGCGCTTCGGGCGAGAGCGGCACCACCGCGCCGTCGCCCGCTCCCCGGGGCCCGTTCAGACACACCTGGATCATGTCTCGATGGTGCCAGTCACCACTGACAACGGCCCGCGCCGGAAAGGCCGGCAGACGGAAGGGCCGGCAAGGGGGGACCGGCAAGGGAGGACCGGCAAGGGGGGTGCGGCATCCCCGGCGCACCCCCGTCGTACTAGGCGGACATGAGCAGCCGCTGTCCGCGCCTGGCCGTCGCCAGGGCCTCCGGCGTGAGAACCGGACGCGGGACCACGATTCCGCACTCCGTGCAGACCGGGCCCGACGACGGTTCATGGGCCAGGTCGTACTTCCAGATCAGCCGCTCCCCGCCACACACCGGGCACTGCGAGCCCGGTTCGCGCTCCAGCGCGGCGATCAGTCGGCGCAGCACCTCGGCCAGGGGTTCATGCGGGTGGACCCGGGGGTTGTCGCACCAGGCGACTCCGAAACCGCCCCAGGTCAGCCGGTGCCAGTCGTCCACGCTGCCCGGCCTGCGCAGTCCGTCGTGCTTCTCCCTCTTGCGTCGCTCGGCGAACTCGACCTCGTAGGCCAGCCAGACCGAACGCGCCTCTTCCAGCTCGTCCAACGCGGCCACGAGCCGCGCCGGATCGGGGGACCGGTCCTCCGGACCGAACCCTGCCCGGGAGCACAAGTGGTCCCAGGTCGCCCTGTGCCCGTACGGGGCGAATCGCTCAAGGCACTTGCGCAGCGAGTACCGCCGCAGTGCCAGATCGCACCTCGGGTCGCGCACCTGTCTCGCCAGACTCCGGAAACCGGCCATCGCCCTGCACCTCCGTCACACCTGCACCTGTACTTCGGTCACTTCGGCGTCGCCGCACGGACTTCGCGCGGCGTTGACGAATAGACGTATCGATATGCGATTCGGCTCCATCCGATTTCCGACGACCTCCGACAGTCGGTTCCGACGTCTTCAAAAAGTGACGCATGTTCATCTTCAATCCCGGGGATACCGCCGGTAACATCCCGGCTCAGCCTCGTCGGTAGGAGCGGCCATGCCACGGCGTACCCCACGCAACGCCCTCGTCAGACTGAGAACTCCCGGCAGAATCCCCGGGTTCCTGAAGACCGCATCGATATGCGCTCTGATGGCCGGTCTTTTGTCGCCTCTTTCCCCAGCGGTCACCGCGCCCCAGGCTGCGGCAGCCGAGGTCACGGCCTCGAACGATCACTGCGGCAGGCAGTGTTCCGACATCCTGCCGCCGGGCCAGAACGGCAACGCCACCCTCGCCCAGATCCTGCTCAACCAGGCCTTCGGCGCCATGCCGGAGCACGCCTCCGACCAGCTCGGCCCCTATGCCGACCTGGCCACCGGCTACTCCGGCCTCACCAACGCGACGATCAACAAATTCTTCAACGACGCCTCGTTCGGTGTCCCCTCCGATCAGGTCGCCTCCACCGTCAAGCCCGCCGGGCGCAGCGATGTGACGATCGTCCGTGACAAGAAGACGGGTGTGCCGCACATCACCGGTACCACCCGATACGGCACGGAGTTCGGCGCGGGCTATGCCGCCGCCCAGGACCGGCTGTGGCTGATGGACGTCTTCCGGCACGTGGGGCGCGGTCAGCTCACCTCCTTCGCGGGCGGCGACCCCTCCAACCAGGGCCTCGAGCAGCAGTTCTGGCGCCACGCCCCGTACACCGAGGCCGATCTCCAGGCCCAGATCGACAACGCCGTCGCCACCAACGGCGAACGCGGGAAGCTCGCCCTCGACGACGCCAAGGCCTATCTCGACGGCATCAACGCCTACATCGACGCCTCTGACAAGGGCCGCTACTTCCCCGGCGAGTACGTCCTGACCGGCCACAAGGACTCCATCACCAACGCCGGCAAGATCGAGCACTTCAAGCTGACCGACCTGGTCGCACTCGGCTCCGTCATCGGCGCCCTGTTCGGCTCCGGAGGCGGCGGCGAGGTCAACAACGCGATCTCCCTGCTGGCCGCGCAGGAGAAGTACGGGGTGGCCAAGGGCACCGAGGTCTGGGAGTCGTTCCGCGAGCGCAACGACCCCGAGGCGGTCGTCACCGTCCACGACAAGAGCTTCCCGTACGCCACCCGCCCCGACGACCCGCAGGGCGAGGCCCTGCCCGACACCGGCTCGGTGACCGAGGAGCAGCTCGTCCACGACCGTAGGGGCAGCGCGGCAGGCTCCGCCGCGACCGGCGCCTCCACCACTGCCGCCCGGACCGCCATGAGCTCGGCCAAGCGGGGCATGTCCAACGCCCTCGTGGTCGGCGGCAAGCACACCGCCAGCGGCCATCCGGTCGCCGTCTTCGGCCCGCAGACCGGCTACTTCGCGCCTCAGCTCCTGCTGCTCCAGGAGATCCAGGGCCCGGGCATCAGCGCCCGCGGCGCCTCCTTCGCCGGCCTGAGCATGTACGTCGAGCTGGGCCGCGGCCAGGACTACTCGTGGAGCGCCACGACCTCCGGCCAGGACATCATCGACACCTACGCCGTCGAGCTGTGCCAGGACGACCACCACTACCTGTACCGCGGCACCTGCACGGCGATGGAGAAGGTCGAGCAGAAGAACGCCTGGAAGCCGACGACCGCCGACGGCACCCCCGCGGGCTCGTACACGATGCGGGTCTGGCGCACCAAGTACGGTCCGGTCACGCACCGCGCCACCGTCGGCGGCAAGAAGGTCGCCTACACCACCCTGCGCTCCTCCTTCATGCACGAGGCCGACTCGATCATCGGCTTCCAGATGCTGAACGACCCCGACTACGTCAAGGGCCCGGAGAGCTTCCAGAAGGCGGTGCAGCACATCAACTACACCTTCAACTGGTTCTACGCCGACTCCGAGCACACCGCGTACTACAACAGCGGCGACAACCCGGTGCGCGCGAACGGCGTCGACGCGGAGTTCCCGGTCTGGGCGCGGCCGGCGTACGAGTGGCGGGGCTGGGAACCGGCGACCAACACGGCGGACTACACCCCGCCGTCGGCCCACCCCAACTCCATCGACCAGGACTACTACATCTCCTGGAACAACAAGCAGGCCAAGGACTACACGACCGCGCCCTGGGGCGACGGCTCGGTCCACCGCGGCAATCTGCTGGAGAACCGGGTGAAGAAGCTGGTCGCCGCGGGCGGTGTGACCCGGGCCTCGCTGGTGAAGGCGATGGCCGACGCGGGCCTCGCCGACCTGCGGGCGGAGGACGTCCTGCCGGACCTGCTGAAGGTCGTCAACAGCTCGCCCGTGACCGACGCCACGGCCGCGGCCGCGGTGAGCAAGCTCCAGACGTGGCTGTCGGCGGGCGGCAAGCGCACCGAGACATCGGCCGGTTCGAAGAAGTACGCCGACGCCGACGCGATCCGCATCCTGGACGCGTGGTGGCCGCTGCTGGTGAAGGCCGAGTTCGAGCCGGGCCTCGGCAGCGAGCTGTACGCCGCCATGACGAACAACCTGCCCATCGACGAGTCCCCGTCGGCCGACCACGGCCCGACCGGATCGCACGCCGGAAGCTCCTTCCAGTACGGCTGGTGGTCTTACGTCGACAAGGACATCCGGGCCGTGCTGGGTGAGCCGGTGCAGGGCCCGCTGGCGCAGAAGTACTGCGGCGACGGCAGCCTCAGCGCCTGCCGGGACATCCTGATCAGCACCCTGAAGGAGGCGGCCGGCAAGACCGCGGCCCAGGTCTACCCCGGCGACGACCAGTGCTCGGCGGGCGACCAGTGGTGCGCCGACTCGATCGTCCAGCGCACGCTGGGCGGCATCAAGCACGGCAAGATCAGCTGGCAGAACCGTCCGACGTATCAGCAGGTCGTGGAGTTCACCTCACACAGGTGACGGGGGGACGGCCGGCGGCGGGGCGGGTCAGTGGATACGCCCCGCCGCCAGCACCACCTGCGCCAGCTCCCGGTGCACGATGTCGCTGTGCGCCCCGGCCGGCGGCCCGCCCCGCCTGACGACGGCGGCCGCGTCGACGTTCACGCACCCCGACGCCGGCAGCTTCGCCTTCAGCGCGTCGGCCAGCTTGTAGGACTTCGTCCCCGGCACCGCCTGCACCCCGTCGTGCCCCATCGCACCCCACTTGGCACCCAGCATCCGCCCGATGACCGGCGCCGCGATCCCGCGCGCGTCCCCCGCCATGCGGGAGGCCAGCGGGTACATCGTGGACAGGGCCGAGTCGTGCCGTGAGTAGCAGCACACCAGCGGCCCGTCGACACGGTTGTGCTGGCCCTCCAGCACACCGCCCGCCCGCGTGTCGTGCGGCAGCCGGGACGCGAACGCGTAGTGCGAGAAGGCCCCTTGGAGCAGCGTCACGGACTTCACCGCCCGCACCCCCTTCGGCAGCCCGCGCAACGCGAACGACACCAGCCGCGCGCCGAAGCTGTGCCCGACCAGATGCACCCGCACCTCGGGCGCCCGCGCGGCCAGTTGCCCGACCACCCGCCCCAGTCCGCGCTCACCGACCGTCCCCGCGCGCCGTTTCATCGCGTAGTACGTCGCCTGCCGCAGCAACTCGTGCGCGCCCTCCCACGGGTTCGGCAACGACAGCGACGCCGCCGTGCCGTCCGGCGCCTCCAGATGGGCCAGCGCCCGCGCGAATTCCTCGCACACCGCCGCGGTCGAGCCGGAGAAGATGTCCGGCGAGTCCTGCGGCACCCCCTCGCACAGCGTGTCCGCCGCGAACAGCGCCTGCGGCCCGGGCGGCACCACCTCCACCAGCATCCGCACCAGCCGCCCGAACTCCTCCAGCTCGGCCTCCTCGCGCGGCTGCTGGTCCAGCAGCCGCGCGATCTGGTCGATCACGGTCGCCCGCCCCGGGAACGTCTCCAGCAGCGCGTGCCGCGTGTCCTTGTCGAGCACCGGCCGCCGCGGCAGCTCGGCCGCCACGGCGCGCGGAAGGGCCGGGAAGTCGGGGATCGGCTCGTCGGAGAACCGCATCGACGGCCAGACCACGCCCACGTACCCGATCTTCGCCGCCGGGACGAGCCGCGGGATCGGTTCGAAGAAGCCGTCGTAGAGCTTGGTCGCTCCCGAGCGGTCGTTGTTCCAGCCGTGCGCAAAGACGATCAGATCACGGACGTGGTGTCGCACCACCCCAGCCAGCAGCCGGTCCCGCCTCCCGGCGTCCGCGTCCCCGTCCGCGTCGAAGGTCAGCTCCCAGTAGGGAGTCACACGCACTGCCGGATCCGCCATCGCAGGCCCTCTCGTCCCCCGAAGTGATGCGATACGGGCGCATCGTCCTGCTACCGGGCGGGAAAGGCCATACGTCGTCACCCATCCGTGGGGCGTTCATGTGTACAGCAGGTACTCCTCGCGCATCCGCCGGAACGCCGCCAGCTCGCGCCGCCAGCCCGCCACGACCTCGTCGGCGCTCGCACCCGCGTCGATCATCGTGCGGACCCGGGTGGAGCCGGTGAGCTTGTCGATCCAGTGGTCGGGGCGCCAGGCGAAGCCGCTCCAGACCTTCTTGGCGGTCACGAGCAGGGCGATTCCGGTGCGGACGGGGTCGTACGCGGCCCGGTCGTGCACATGGATCTGTACCCCGCCGACGGTCTTGCCCTGGAACTTCGAGAACGTGGGCGTGAAGTACGCCTCCCTGAAGTGCACGCCGGGAAGGGCGAGTTCGCCCGCGGCCTCGGCCCAGCGCCGGTCGATGCCTTCGGCGCCGAGCAGTTCGAAGGGGCGGGTGGTGCCGCGGCCCTCGGAGAGGTTGGTGCCCTCGAAGAGACAGGTGCCCGAGTAGACGAGGGCCGTGTCCGGAGTGGGCATGTTCGGGCTCGGCGGCACCCAGGGCAGGCCCGAGGCGTCGTAGAAGTCGGACCGCCGCCAGCCCGTCATCCGTACGGTCTCCAGCGGGACCGGTGTGGTGAGGAACTCCCCGTTGAACAGCCGCGCCAGCTCGGCGACCGTCATGCCGTGGGCCTGGGAGATGGGCTGCCGGCCGACGAAGGAGGCGAACTCCTTGTGCAGGACCGGGCCTTGGGCCGCTCGTCCGGTCACGGGGTTCGGCCGGTCCAGGACGACGAAGCGCTTGCCGGCGAGCTGGGCCGCCTCCATGCAGTCGTAGAGGGTCCAGATGTAGGTGTAGAAGCGGGCGCCGACGTCCTGGATGTCGAAGACGATCGTGTCGACGCCGGAGGCGGTGAAGATGTCGGCCAGGGGCCGGCCGCTCTTGAGGTACGTGTCGTAGACGGGCAGGCCGGTCGCCGGGTCGTCGTAGCGGCCCTCGGAGCCGCCGGCCTGGGCGGTGCCGCGGAAGCCGTGTTCGGGGCCGAAGACGGCCCCCAGGTTCGCCCTTTTGTCGGCGTGCATGACGTCTACGATGTGGCGGACGTTCCTGGTGACGCCGGTGGGGTTGGTGACGATTCCGACCTTCTGGCCTTCGAGGACCGAGTAGCCGTCGGCTGCGAGGCGCTCGAAGCCGGTTCGCAGTTTTCGGCGGCGGGTGGACGCTGCCGCTGTGGAAGGTAGGGACGCTGCTGCTGCCGTGGTCGCTGCGAGGAGTGCTCGTCTGGATGGGCGCATGGGGGCACGGTATTGCTCCCGCAGGTTGTGGGGAAGGTGCCGGTGATTCGTGGCTTGTCGCGCAGTTCCCCGCGCCCCTGAGGGCATCACCGCACCCCTTCCTTGATACATACCGACCGGTTAGTCTGGTCGTCGTAAGGGAGCCGCAGTCGAAGGAGACCCATGGTGGAAGCCGTGCAGGATGCCGGAGTGGTCGTCACCGGAGCGGGAGGCGGTATCGGCGCCGCCCTGGCCCGTCGGTTCGCAGCCGCAGGAGCCCGCGTCGTCGTCAATGACCTCGACTCAGACAAAGCCGAAGCCGTCGCCGGCGAGATCGGTGGTATCGCTGTCCCCGGTGACGCCTCCGCCATCGTCGGCGACGCCCGGGACGCGCTCGGCGGGACCGTCGACGTCTACTGCGCCAACGCCGGTGTCGCCTTCGGTGGCCCGGACCTCGACGATCTCGGCGACGACAAGGCCTGGTCGCTGTCCTGGGACGTCAACGTCATGGCCCACGTCCGGGCGGCGCACGCCCTGCTTCCCGGCTGGCTCGAGCGCGGCAGCGGTCGGTTCGTCTCGACCGTCTCCGCCGCGGGGCTGCTCACCATGATCGGTGCCGCGCCCTACGCCGTCACCAAGCACGGGGCGTACGCCTTCGCCGAGTATCTGTCGCTGACGTACCGCCACCGTGGGATCAAGGTGCACGCCATCTGCCCGCAGGGCGTGCGCACCGACATGCTCGACGCCACCGGCAGCGCGGGCGACCTGGTGCTCAAGCCCACCGCCATCGCGCCGGAGGACGTGGCCGACGCGCTGTTCAAGGGGATGGAGGAGGATCGCTTCCTGATCCTGCCGCATCCCGAGGTCGCCGCCTACTACCAGGCGCGGGCCGGTGAGCCCGATCGCTGGCTGGCGAATATGAACCACCTCCAGCAGAAGTGGGAGGCGGGCCGGTGACCGGCTCCCGGTATGCGGCCAAGCCCTGGCTGGCCCGGCTCACGGACGCCCAGCGCGCACCCATAGACCCCGCCGACTCCCTCGTGCACGCCCTGCGCCGGGCCGCCGCCGAGACCCCGGAGCGCGACTTCCTCGCCTACTTCGACGGCCGTCTGACCTACCGCGAGGTCGACGAGCTCAGCGACTCCGTCGCCGGACACCTCGCCGCGCGCGGCCTGGAGCGGGGCGAGCGGGTGGCGGTCCTGCTCCAGAACTCGCCCCACTTCGTGCTCGCCGTGCTCGGCGCGTGGAAGGCGGGGGCGGTCGTCGTGCCCGTCAACCCGATGTACAAGTCGGGGGAGGTCACCCACGTCCTGCGGGACGCCGAGGTGGCCGCGCTGATCTGCTCCGACCGGGGCTGGGAGTCGTATCTGCGCGAGACGGCCGCCGATACGCCGGTGCGGATCGTGCTCACCGGGTGCGAGCTGGACTTCCAGACCCGCGGCGACGCGCGCGTGCTGACCTTCGAGCGACTGGCGCCGGCCGAGGACGCCGACGACCTGGTCGCCGTCGCCCGCGCCGGACACAAGGCGCCCGACGGCCGCGAGCCCGGCCCGTCCGACATCGCGCTGATCAGCTACACCTCGGGCACCAGCGGCGCCCCTAAGGGCGCCACCAACACGCACGGCAACATCATGTACAACGCCGAGCGGCAGCGCACGGGCCTGGAGCTGCCCGAGGCGCCCGTCTACTTCGCGATGGCGCCGCTGTTCCACATCACCGGGATGGTGTGCCAGCTCGGCGCCTGCCTCAACAGCGCCGGCCTGCTCGTGCTGGCGTACCGCTTCGAGGCGGGTGTCGTGCTCGACGCGTTCGCCGAGCACGGGCCGCACTACACCGTCGGCCCCTCGACGGCCTTCATGGCGCTGGCCGCCCACCCGGACGTCCGCCGGGAGCACTTCGCGTCCTTCGCCAACATCTCCTCGGGCGGGGCCCCGCTGCCCCCTGCCCTGGTGGAGAAGTTCCGGGCCGGTTTCGGGCCCTACATCCGCAACGGCTACGGACTGACCGAGTGCACAGCCCCCTGCGCCTCCGTCCCGCCCGCCCTGGAGGCCCCCGTCGACCCCGTCTCCGGGACGCTCGCCGTGGGGGTGCCGGGGCCCGAGACGGTCGTACGGATCGTCGACGACCGGGGCGAGGAGGTGCCGTTCGGCGAGCAGGGCGAGATCGTCGTGCGGGGGCCGCAGGTCGTCCCCGGTTATTGGCGGCGGCCCGACGCCACGGCCGAGACCTTCCCCGGCGGCGAGCTGCGCACCGGCGACATCGGGTTCATGGACGCCGACGGCTGGCTGTACGTCGTCGACCGCAAGAAGGACATGATCAACGCGTCCGGCTTCAAGGTGTGGCCGCGCGAGGTCGAGGACGTGCTCTACACGCACCCGGCGGTGCGCGAGGCCGCCGTCGTCGGGGTGCCCGACGGGTACCGCGGGGAGACCGTCAAGGCGTACATCAGCCTCCGTCCGGGTGCCGAAGCCGACCCCGGCGCACTGGCCGCGTACTGCAAGGAGAGACTGGCCGCCTACAAATATCCGCGGCAGGTGGAGATCCTGCCCGACTTGCCCAAGACGGCGAGTGGGAAGATCCTCCGTCGGGAACTGCGTTCCCGCGAGCACGACGGCTAGACAGCAGGCAGAGACCTCGGAAGGGCAGGTGGCGGGACAGTGGCCAGGACGACGGACGGAGACGGTACGCCCGTCCCGCAGCGGCTGCTCGCCGCCGCCACCCGGCTCTTCGCCGAGCAGGGCTACGACCGCACCTCGGTGCAGGAGATCGTCGAGGCGGCCGGCGTCACCAAGGGAGCGCTGTACCACTACTTCGGCTCCAAGGACGACCTCCTGCACGAGGTGTACGCGCGCGTGCTGCGCCTCCAGCAGGAGCGCCTGGACGCCCTCGCGCAGGCCGACGAGCCGGTCGAGAAGCGGCTGCGGGCCGCGGCGGCGGATGTCGTGGTGACGACCATCGACAACCTCGACGACGCGATGATCTTCTGGCGGTCCATGCACCACCTGAGCCCGGAGAAGAACAAACAGGTGCGCGCCGAGCGCCGGCGCTACCACGAACGTTTCCGCGCGCTCATCGAGGAGGGCCAGGAGGCGGGCGTCTTCTCCAAGGCGACCCCGGCCGACCTGGTGGTCGACTACCACTTCGGCTCGGTCCACCACCTGTCGACCTGGTACCGGCCCGACGGCCCCCTCAGCCCGCAGCAGGTCGCCGACCACCTGGCGGACCTGCTGCTGAGGGCGCTGCGGCCCTAGGCCCTGTCGTCAAATTCCCGCCTGCCGCGCGGCGCCATGCACGCTCCCCCACTGCCTTAAGGGCGTGGGAGGTGCCCCCACTCGCCGCACCGCGTGGAAGCCTACGTAGCTCCGCTACGTAGGCTTCCACGCGGCACGCCGAGAGCACGCACCTGACGCCGCGCGGCCCGCCCTTCGGGCGGACGACGGGAATTTGACGACAGGGCCTAGGCCTCGGGCGGTGCCGGGCCCAGTCCCGCCTCCCGGGCCCAGGCGGCGGCCTCCGAGCGGTCCGCCACGCCGAGTTTGGCCAGCACCGCGGACATGTGGTTGCTGACCGTCTTCGCGGACAGGCCGAGACGGGCGGCGACCGCCGAGTTGGGGTGGCCCTCGGCGATCAGCGCGAGGACGTCCCGCTCCCGTGGAGTCAGCTCCGGACACGGATCGGGCTCGGGCAGCGGACGGCTCAGTTGCCCGAGCACCCGGCGGGCCACCCCGGGGCCGAAGATCGCCTCCCCGGCGGCGACCGCCCTGATCGCCCGGACGATCTCCTCCTGTCCGGCGCCCTTGAGGACGTATCCGCGAGCCCCCGCGCGCATCGCCGCGAACACCGAGTCGTCCTCCTCGACCATGGTGAGCATCAGCACGGCCACCGAGGGCGCCACCCGGCCGATCTCCCGGGTGGCCTCGATCCCGTTCAGATCGGGCATCCGGATGTCCATCACCACCACCTGCGGGCGCAGCGTCACCGCCTCCCGCACCGCCTCCCGCCCGCTCGCCGCCACGCCCACGACCCGGACCGGCGGCGACCCGTCCCGCACCGACTCCAGCAGCGCGGCCAGCCCCGTACGCACCACCGGGTGATCGTCGGCGAGTACGACGCGCAGCGCGCCGTCCGCATCGGCCGCCGCGGAGCCGGCGCCCGCCCGCCCGGCGATGCCGTGGCCCTGCGCACCGTCCCGCTTCATGCCGTCCCTCCCAGGGGCAGCCGCGCCACCACCCGTCCCCGCCCCGCCACACAGCTTCCGCCGAGTTCGGCGGCCCGCTCCTGCATGGACGTGATGCCCACACCGGGCCGCCACGGCGTCTCCTCGTCCACCGGCGCCCCGTCGTCGCACACCTCCAGGCACAGCCCGTCGCCGATCTCGATGCTCAGGTCCACCTGCGAGGCGCGGGCGTGCCGGGCCGCGTTGGTCAGGGCCTCGGTCGCGATCCGGTACGCGGCGACCTCCACGGCGGCGGGCAGCGCCGGCAGTCGGTCCGGCGCCCGCACCCGGACCCGGAGCGGGGCACCGTCCGCACGCCAGGACAGCCGGGCGGCACGCGCCCGCAGGGCGCCGAGCAGACCGAGCTGGTCCAGGTCCGGCGGCCGCAGTCCGTCGACCAGCCGCCGTACCTCCGTGACCGCGCCCCCGATCTCCGCCCGCACCTCGGTGAGCAGCCCGGCCGCCCGCTCCTGGTCGAAGGCGAGCAGATTGCGCACCGCGTCCGCCTGGAACGCGGCCCCGGCCAGCGTCGGCCCGAGCCCGTCGTGCAGATCCCGGCGGATCCGCCGCCGCTCCTCCTCCCGCGCGGCGACGATCCGCTCCCGGGAGTGCTGCAACTGGCGGGACAGGTCGGTGGCGTGCAGCGCGGCCGCCAGCGGTACGGCGAGCAGTTCCAGGACGGCCAGGTCGGCCGGCGCCGGCTGCTGCTCGCCGGGGCGCAGCCCGACCACCAGCTCACCGACGGTCCGGCTGTCGTAGCCCAGCGGCACGGTGTGCGTGGGCCCCGCCAGGGCGCCCCAACTCGCGCCGCCCGCCCCCGACTTCGACGCCACGCGCACATACGGCAGCCGCAGCGCCTCGCCCACCGCCTCCGGCACCGCGCCGATCCCGGTCCCGGCCAGCCGCTCGCCGATCCGCGAGACCGCGCGCACCGGGTCGTGCCGGTCGCCGTACAAGGTCCGGTCCACCATGCGCTGCAGCAGCCGACGGGCCGGCTCGAAGCCCAGGGCGAGGGCGACGGTGACCAGGGCGGGGCCGAGGAGTTCGGGTCGCGGGTCGAGCAGCCACTGCAGGAACGTGACGAGGCCGGCGTACGCGGCGACCAGGCCGACCGTCAGCGCCCCGTACAGCAGGCTGCGGGAGACGACGACACGGATGTCCAGCAGTTCGTGGCGAACCACGGCGATCACGATGGCGACCGGCAGGAACAGCGTGCAGTACGACGTGTAGACCGGCGGGAACCCGAAGAGCTGCAGCAGCACGCTCAGCCCCAGCGGCATCATGCCGGCGATCAGCCACAGCAGCCGGCGCCGGTCCTGCTCGCCACCGCGCCGATAGCGCAGGCACAGCACCGTGAACACGGCCGTCAGCACCAGGCAGGCCTTGGCGGTCTCGACGTCCCGCAGGAAGGGCATCCAGCCGCCGGGCACCGGCAGATACGCCGGCTGGGCCGCGGTGCCGTGGAACAGCCCCCAGTCGTCCCGCCCCCAGATGGCCAGGTCGAGGGGCATGGACACCACCTGGGCCAGCAGCGCCCAGCGCAGGCGGCGGTCGGGCAGCCGTCCGTCGGGAAACAGGAAGAACACCAGCACGAACGCCGTCGCGGCGCCGGCGATCCACGTGTGCCGTCCGACGGTGGTCAGCGTGCTCAGCAACTCCGGGGACCAGCCCACCCGCAGCCCCTCGGCCGCCAGTCCGATCGACAGTCCGGTGAACGCGTGGCCCAGGCCGTAGGCGACCAGCAGCCACCCGGTGGGGTTGCGCGGCCGGTGCAGCGCGATCACCGTGCCGCACACGGGGTAGGCGAAGCCGACCGCCAGGTCGATGAGCATGTCGTAGCGCAGCAGGTCCCGCGCCGGGACCCCGGCCGTCGCCAACGCCCAGCTCCCCGCGGTCACCTGGGCCAGCGCCAGCCCCAGCAGGGCGTACGCCGCCATCGTGCGCCGCCGGGTCCGCCCGTGCCGGTCCTCCATGCGCCCCATCGTCCCGGTGCGATGACCCGGGCGTCATGGGAACGGTTCCCGGTTCATCCGGGAGAGGTTCCGGGGCCCGCCCGGCGGATCCCTCTCAACTCCCGGTCCCCGCCGACGCGATGCTCATGGCAGCCGGCGGGTGAAGGAGCCGTCGGTCTGGAACTCGGGGGTGGAACATGCTTTCAGTGAATCGGCGTCTGGTGGGCCTCGCCATGGCGTCCGCAGTCGTGCTCGGCGGCGCGGCGGCCGTGCCCGCGGCGGCGGAGGGTGGGGCGGCCGAGGCTCAGGCGCGGCACTGCCGGTACTCGGTCGACAACGCCTACATCTACAAGCGCTGGAGCGAACTCGGCGGCAGCGACGGCTTCCTGGGCTGCCCGCGCACCGGCACGAAGAACGTCACCGTCAACGGCGTGTGGAGGGGACAGCGGCAGTACTTCGAGAACGGCAACATAACCCGGTCGTACTACCAGGGACGCAGGATGGTCATCGCGGCGTGGGAGCGCGACGGCCACGCCTTCTTCAACTGGGGCACGACGAGCCCGCGCTACTACGACACCTTCGTCGTCCGCTACACCAGCCCCGCCGAGACACAGGGCCGGGAGCGCCAGGTCGGCAGGGGGACGTCCGGCGGGATGTGGGTCAAGAAGCGCACGACCGGCGACTACACGTTCCGTGTCAAGGGCTGCTACAAGTCCGCGCAGGGCCTGAGGTGCCCGCTGGGCTGGACGCTGACGGCGACCACCCGTAACTGACCGACACCACTCGGGGGAGCGGGGCCGGTGCGGGCACGTACGCCCGCACCGGCCCTCGCGCGCCGTCCTACAGGTACTTCTTCAACTCCCGCCGCGCCAGCGACCGTTGGTGCACCTCGTCCGGCCCGTCGGCGATCATCAGGGTCCGCGCCCCGGCGTACAGCTCGGCCAGCGGGAAGTCCTGGCTGACGCCGCCCGCGCCGTGCAACTGGATCGCCCGGTCGATGATGTCGACGACGGCACGCGGCGTGGCGATCTTGATGGACTGGATCTCGGTGTGGGCGCCCTTGTTGCCGACGGTGTCCATCAGCCAGGCGGTCTTCAGGACCAGCAGCCGCAGTTGCTCGACGGTCACGCGCGCGTCGGCGATCCAGTTGTGCACCACGCCCTGCCGGGCCAGTTCCTTGCCGAACGCGGTACGGGACACGGCCCTGCGGCACATCAGCTCGATCGCACGCTCCGCCATGCCGATCAGCCGCATGCAGTGGTGGATCCGGCCGGGTCCGAGCCGGGCCTGGGCGATGGCGAAGCCGCCGCCCTCCTCGCCGATCAGGCTGGACACCGGCACGCGCGCGTGGTCGAAGATCACCTCGGCGTGGCCGCCGTGGTAGTGGTCCTCGTAGCCGAACACCTGCATGGCGCGCTTGACGGTCACGCCCGGGGTGTCGCGCGGGACGAGAACCATGGACTGCTGACGGCGGATGTCCGCGCCGTCCGGGTCCGTCTTGCCCATCACGATGAAGATCTTGCAGTCCGGGTTCATCGCCCCGGAGATGTACCACTTGCGGCCCGTGATGACGTACTCGTCGCCGTCCCGCTCGATGTGCGTGGTGATGTTGGTGGCGTCCGAGGAGGCCACCTCCGGCTCGGTCATCGCGAACGCCGAGCGGATCTCACCGGCCAGCAGTGGCTCCAGCCACTGCTTCTGCTGCCGCTCGTCGCCGAACTGCGCCAGCACCTCCATGTTCCCGGTGTCCGGGGCCGCGCAGTTCAGCGCGGTCGGCGCCAACTGCGGGGAGCGGCCGGTGATCTCGGCCAACGGGGCGTACTGGAGGTTGGTGAGCCCCGCGCCGTGCTCGGCGTCGGGCAGGAAGAGGTTCCACAGGCCCTGCCTGCGCGCCTCGGCCTTGAGCTCCTCGACCACGGCCGGGGTGTCCCACGGGGACGCCAGCGCGGCCCGCTGCTCCTCCGCGACCGCCTCGGCCGGATAGACGTACTCGTCCATGAAGGCCAGCAGCCTGGCGCGCAGCTCCTCGGTGCGTGCGTCGAACGCGAAGTCCATGTCCCGTCAGCCTTCCTGGATGCCTTCTTGCAGAGTGGTCAGACCGTGCTCGATGAAGACGGGGACCAGGTCGCCGATGCGGTCGAAGCCGCGGCCGACCGTCTGGCCCAGCGTGTAGCGGTAGTGGATGCCCTCCAGGATCACGGCGAGCTTGAACCAGGCGAACGCGGTGTACCAGGAGACCGCGGAGACGTCGCGCCCGGAGCGTTCGGCGTAGCGCCGGATCAGCTCGGCGGGCGCGGGATGCCCGGGTGCCTCGGCGGTCGTGGAGACCGGGGAGTCCGCCATGCCCAGCGGCATGCTGTACATCACCAGCAGGCCCAGGTCGGTGAGCGGGTCGCCGAGCGTGGACATCTCCCAGTCGAGGATCGCCTTGATCCGGTCGTCGTCACCGATCAGGACGTTGTCGAGCCGGTAGTCGCCGTGCACCACGGCGGGCGCGGGGGAGGTGGGGAGCTGCCGGCCGAGCGTCGCGTGCAGTTCGTCGATGCCGGTCAGCTCGCGGTTGCGGGAGGCGTCCAACTGCTTGCCCCAGCGGCGCAACTGCCGGTCCAGGAAGCCCTCGGGGCGGCCGAAGTCCGCCAGGCCCACCGACGCCGGGTCCACCGCGTGCAGTTCGACGAGGGTGTCCACCAGCGACAGCACCGCGTCCCGGGTGCGCGCCGGGCCGAGCGGGGCGAGCTGGTCGGCGGTGCGGTACGGGGTGCCCTCGACGAACTCCATGACGTAGAACGGGGCCCCGAGCACGTCTTCGTCCTCGCACAGCAGCACCGGCCGCGGCACCGGTACGTCCGTCGGGTGCAGCGCGCTGATCACCCGGTGCTCGCGCTTCATGTCGTGTGCCGTGGCGAGCACGTGGCCGAGCGGGGGCCGGCGTACGACCCACTTCGAGGTGCCGTCGGAGACCGCGTAGGTGAGGTTCGACCGTCCGCCCTCGATCAGCCGGCCGGTCAGCGGACCGTGCGCCAGACCGGGCCGCTCGCGCTCGAGCAGGCCGTGCAGCCGTTCGAGATCGAGTCCGGGCGGATGGTCGGGGCTCATACATCGCTCCTAAGGACAGGTGGACCGGAGGGTCGGGTGAACGCGACCTGACTCATGATGCCGACCAGTCGGTATGTCGTCCAGTGGAGGAGCCGAACGTGATCAGGGCCACGATAGGCCGACAGCTCCCCGGGCGAAGCGCCGGGGAGCTGTCGGTGGTGCCTTCTCGGCCAGTGGGCCGGGCTCAGTGGTCGTCCCAGTGGCCCTCGTGCGGGGCGTGCCGGTGGCCGTCGTGGAGGTAGTCGACGTGGTCGCCGTGCAGAACGCTCTCGTGTCCGCAGTCGGCGCCGTGCTGATGGGTGTGGCCTTCGTGTGCGACGTGCCCTTCCGCCTCGCACTCGTCCCAGTGGCCGGCGTGCTCGCGGTGCAGATGGCCGTCGTGCGCGTAGTCGGTGTGGTCGCCGTGCGGCACCGCGGTGTGGCCGCAGCCGGGGCCGTGGGCGTGCGTGTGGGAGGGGTGTTCCATATGAAGGGTGGTCATGCTGCTCACCTTCGGGGGTGGGTTGTGACGTAGCACAGGCTGCCACGCGAACGCCGCATATCGGGTCATTCGGCTTGCGTGGCGCCGCGTCGGCCCGGAGGGTCGAACCCATGAAGGGCATCAGCTACTCACGCTACGGCGGGCCCGAGGTGCTCGCATACGGCGATGTGCGCGACCCGCGGGTGGGCCCGGACTCGGTCCTGGTCAAGGTGCGGGCGGCGGCGGTCAACCCGGTCGACTGGAAGTGCCGCGAGGGTCATATGGACCGGCTGCTGGAGCCGGTCTTCCCGGTGGTCCCGGGCTGGGACGTCGCCGGTGTGGTCGTCCAGCCGGGCGTGTCCGTCACGGAGTTCGCGGTCGGCGACGAGGTCATCGGGTACGTGCGCGAGGACGTCCTGTCCCACGGCACCTTCGCGGAGTACGTCGCCGCCCCCGTGCGCACCCTCGCGCGCAAGCCGCGCAACCTCACCTGGGAGCAGGCGGCCGGACTGCCGCTGGTGGGGCTGACGGCGTATCAGGTGCTGACCAAGGTGCTGCGGATCGGGCACGGCGAGACCGTCCTGGTGCATGCCGCGGCGGGCGGGGTCGGCTCGATCGCCGTCCAGCTCGCCCGCCATCTGGGCGCCCGGGTGATCGGCACGGCGAGCGAGCACAACCACGACTTCGTACGCGACCTGGGCGGCGAGCCCGTGGAGTACGGCGACGGTCTGACGGAACGGGTGCGCGGGCTGGTGCCCGAAGGCGTGGACGCGGCGTTCGACACGGTCGGCGGGGAGGCGCTGAAGGTCTCGGCCAACCTCCTGGCCCCCGAAGGCCGTCTGGTGTCGATCGCCGACCCGGACGTCTTCGACTACGGCGGCCGCTACTACTTCGTCCGCCCCGACCCGGAGGACCTGCTGCGGCTGTCCGAGCTGGCGGAGCAGGGCGTGGTGACGGTGCATGTCTGCGAAACGTTCCCACTGGACCGCACGGCCGACGCCCACCGACTGAACCAGGAGGGCCGCACGCGCGGCAAGATCGTGGTGACCGTGGACTGGGAGACGGAGGAGACGGTGGCGCTGGAAGGGCTGTGGCAGGGGGCGGAGTAGCGGACGGCGACTGTTGGCAGCCGCTTGGGCGTCGGGGGGTCGCTGGGCGTCCGGCCGTGGCTTCGGCGTCGGGGGGTTGCTTGGGTGTCCGGTCGTGGCTTGGGTGTCTGGGGGTTGCTTGGGTGTCCGGTCGTGGCTTGGGTGTCCGGGGGTTGCTTCGGCCTCCGGCCGTGGCTTGGGCCTCCGGGAGTCGCTTCGGCCTCCGGCAGCGGCTGGCGATCCCCGGCCGCGGCTTGGTCCTCCGGCAGTCGCTTCGGCGCTCCGGCAGCCGGGGCTGTTCGTCGCGGCGGCGTTCCACGACACCGGGCCGACGTCGGGGTGCGCCCGGGTGCGGGGCGGATTCCCCGGCCGTTCGGCCGCGTCGCTCGACCGCTTCCTCGCCGGGCACGGCGTGGCCGAGGCGCGGTGCGCGGCGCCGACCCGGGCGGTCCGTGAGCACATGCGGCCCTGGCCCGCCCCGCACGCGGGCCGGGAGGCACGGCTGGTGCACTTCGGGGCCTGGCTGGACGTCACCGGTCGCGGCGGCCGCCGGCTGCCGGGCGAGCGGCGGCGGTTGGCCGCGCTGGCGCCCACTCCCTGGTACGCCCTGTCATTCCACTCCGGCAGCCTCTTGGCCCCCCGAATCTGCTTCGGCTCTCCGGCGGTGGCTTGGGACCCTCGGCAGCCACTTTGCCCTCCGGCAGCCGCTTCCGCTCCCGGCAGCCGCTCCGGCAGCCTCTTGGCCCTCCGAATCCGCTTCGACCCTCCGCGGCGGTGGCTTTGGACCCCCGGCAGCCACTTGGCCCTGCAGCAGTCGCTTCCGCCCCCGGGCAGCCGCTCCGGCAGCCTACCGGCCCCCCGAATCCGCTTCGGCCCACCGGCAGCCGCTTGGCCCCTGGCATCCGCTTGGCCCCCCCCGGAAACCCCCGCCCTCAGAAGAGCAACGCCGCGCCGCACACCGCCAACGCCGCCGTGATCAGGATCGTGGCCGTCGCCTGTCGCGGGGCCAGTGCCGGGGGTTCGGGTGATGCGGTGAGGGTGCGGATCCGGTGGTGGGCGAGGGTGAGGAAGGCCAGCCACAGGAGGCAGGCCAGGGCGCCGGCCATGACCCCGGTCGCCGAGAGGCCGCCCTGCAGCGCGGTCTTCACGGCGAGCACGGCGACCACGGTGCCGGACAGCGTCGTACGGCGCCATGCCAGCCGCGTCCGTTCGGGCTGGAGCCCCGGGTCCCGCACCGGCTCCGCGGCCGCCCCGGCGCTCACCCCTCCCACCCGACGAGCACGACGACGACCATCGCGAGGGCCACCACCGCGACCACGAGGCTCAGCACCGCCGGGAACCGCGACACCGGCAGGTCCTCGCCCCGCCGCATCGCCCGCTCGCAGCGCACCCAGTGATTGACCGCCCGCAGTGAGCACAGCACGCCCGCCGCGAGCAGCGCCAGCGCGAGCCCGACCCGCCAGCCCCAGCGCAGGTCCGGCAGGAACTGGTCGACCGCGAAGCCGCCGCCGATCAGGGCGAGGGCGGTGCGCAGCCAGGCCAGGAAGGTGCGCTCGTTGGCCAGCGAGAACCGGTAGTCGGGGGTGCCGCCCTCCCGCCGGATCTGCTGCGGCGCGAACCACAGCCGGACGTTTCGCACGAACTCGCTCACCTGCCCGACCCTATCCGGCGCCGGATCCACCCGACCGATGGGCCCGGAGCCGCTCGAACGCCGCCAGCCCGTCCGGCACCCACGCCCACTCGGCCAGTCGCCGCTCCACCTCGGCCCCGCTCAGGAAGTCGTACCAGGCGACCTCCTCCACCTGAGGGCTCACCGGCAGCTCGCAGCGCACCTCGTACACCGCCGACCACCAGCTCTGCCCGGCGCCGTCGTCGTACAGGAACTTGAACAGATACGTCGGCCGCGGCAGCCCGCTCACCCCGAGTTCCTCCTCGGCCTCGCGCAGGGCGGCGTCGTCGTACGACTCGCCCGCGCCGACCACCCCGCCGACGAACATGTCGTACCGCGAAGGGAACACCAGCTTGGTGGGCGTACGGCGATGCACGAAGAGCCGTCCCTGTGCGTCCCGTGCCTCGATGAAGACACAGCGGTGACGCAGCCCCTTGGCGTAGGCCTCGCCCCGCGGGGACCGTCCGACGACCCGGTCGTTCTCGTCGACGATGTCGAGGATCTCGTCAGCAGAACTCATGGGGCCATCCAAGCAGGGCGGCCCAAGCCTCGGTCAGGCCGTCTGGACGGCGGCCGCCGCCCGGCGGGGCTGGGGCGCGCCGCACGGCATCGCCGAGTGGGTGCCGAGGAGGATGATGCCGACCACGATGCCGGCGAGGCCGGCCGACTCCCAGGCCAGGGCGCCCGCGTCGGTGCGCAGGCGGTCGCCGAGGAAGCCGACCCCGCAGAGGATGCCGGCCAGCGGCTGGGCGGCGGTCAGGGCGGGCAGGGACATGCGCAGGGACGCCGTCTCGAAGGCGCTCTGGACCAGGATCAGCCCGGTCAGGCCGAGCGCCACCACGGCGTACGGCTGCCAGCCGGTCAGGACCTCCATGATGCCGCCCTCGGCGAACCGCTGTCCGGTCACCCGCGTCAGGGCGTCCTGCACGCCGTAGAGGAGGCCGGCGGCGGTCGCCAGCAGCGCCGGGCCCGAGCTGAGCCGGGAGCGCTTGGCGTATGCCGTGAGCAGCAGGGCCGCTCCGATCATGACGCCGATGATCAGCCAGTGGCGGAGTGGATCGCTGGTGGCTGCGCCGCCGGTCGGCTGGCCGGCGACGATGAACGCCGTCACGCCGCCCGCGAGCAGTGCGAGGCCGATCCAGCCCTGGCGGCCCAGCGGCTGCTTGGTCTGGCGTCGGGAGAGCATCAGCGCGAACAGCAGGTTCGTCGCGAGCAGGGGTTCCACCAGCGAGATCTCGCCCTGGCCCAGCGCCATCGCCCCCAGCGCCATGCCGACCACCATCAGTCCGATGCCGCCGAGCCAGCGCGGCACCTTCATCAGGTCGAGCAGGATCCGCGGCGAGAGGAAGTCGCTCAGTGGCGCCTTCTGGGCCGCGTTCTGCTGGAGCACGAAGCCGAAGCCCAGGCAGCACGCAGCGGTCACGGCGAGTATCAGAATCTGGAGCGACACGCTGCGTACCTCGAATCCTGCCGGGCGGACGGGATGCGTAAGGGCCGACTGTAACGGCCCCGAGCCCGGCGTGCGCGTCCTGCAATCGTGCGGTGAGCGGGACGAGGATGCCATGACGTACGCCACACAGACCGAATAAATCGGGCATTGCGGACGGCCTGAATGTCACAACTGCCCCGTCAGTAACGGGACTTGACGCGTGTAACGGCTCGTCGGCCCTTGACGTGAACCCTTGGCTGGGGGTTTGCTGCGAGTGATCGTTCGATGACTGTCCACAATTTGCTCACAACAGGTCCCAAAACGGTGTCCCCACCTCCGCCACCCCTCGGCCGTGGCCGAAAACGCGCCGCCCACGCCTTCGACGAGGCCCTGGACGACGCCGAGCTGGCCGACGCCCGCGCCGCCCTGACCCAGGGCCGCTGGCAGACCGCCCGCTCGCTGCTGGCCCGCACCGGCGACGACTGGGACCGCCGGGGGCACCGCGTCACCGTCCTCGCCCAGGAGCCGCACTGCGCCCCCTGGACCCGCGACTGGCTGCTCGCCGAGCCCGACTCCGCCGACGCCGCCGTCCTGCTCGCCCTCGCCCAGGTCCGGCGCGCCTTACGCGGCAAGGAGAAACCGGTCCGCGCCCGCGAGTCCTGCCACGCCGCCGCCGAGCTCGCGCCCGCCGACCCCACCCCCTGGCTCGGCCTGCTCATGCTGGAGTGCTCCCTCGGCGCCGAGCCCGAGGTGCGCCGCCTCTTCGCCGAGGTCCGCGCCCGGTACCCCGACCACCACCACGCCCACCACCTGATGGCCGCCCGGCTCGCCGAGCATCGCTCCGGCACCGGTGTCGACCCGCTGCACGAGGTGTACGACTTCGCCAACGCGGCCGCCGAGCGGGCCCCGGCCGACTCCCCGCTCGCCATCCTCCCGGTCGTCGCCCACGCCGAGCGCTACCGCGTGCTCGCGGCGGCGGGACACGAACCCCGGGACGCCACCGCCTCCGGGCACTGGACCGGCCGCCGGGCCCGGCAGGTGATGCGGGCCGCCTTCGACTGGTGGCTGGAGTGGGAGCAGGAGGGCCACCCGCGCCGCCTGATCGACCTGAACTTCCTCGCCCACGCCAAGGTCTGCGAAGGCCGGGGCGCCGAGGCCGCCGCGCTGTTCCACCGCATCGGCGAACACGCCACCCCGTCCCCGTGGTCGTACCCGGACCGCGACCCGTACCCCGCCTTCCGTGCCGCACGCGACACCGCGCTCGGCACGGCGTAACGCCCCCAACCGCAGTCGACCCAAGGACGGTCCCCGATGACCACGGGCAGTTCCAGTACCAGCAGAGCCACCGCGGACGGCGGCGGCATCAGCACCTTCAAGGGGCAGGACCGGGCCCTGCGCGCCGACCGGCTGGGCACCACGGGCCTGCTGCTGTCCGTGCTCGCCGCCACCGCACCCCTCATGGTCGTCGCGGGTGTCATGCCCACGACCTTCGGGGTGATGGGCATCCTCGGCCAGCCGCTGCTCTTCGTGATCCTCGGCCTCGTCCTCGCCCTCTTCAGCGTCGGGTACGCCGAGATGAGCCGGCACGTGCAC
This sequence comes from Streptomyces sp. UG1, assembly GCF_049974585.1. Lineage (NCBI taxonomy): Bacteria > Bacillati > Actinomycetota > Actinomycetes > Kitasatosporales > Streptomycetaceae > Streptomyces > Streptomyces sp. UG1. Next base: position 129,185 of record NZ_JBNGGG010000010.1, read on the forward strand.
AACGCCGGCGCCTTCTACGCCTACATCTCCCGCGGCCTCGGCGGCACGGCCGGCGCCGGCGCCGCGATGGTCGCGCTCGTCGCCTACAACTCCCTCCAGGTCGGCATCTACGGCATCTTCGGCTTCGAGGTCTCCGGGCTGTTCGCCACCTACCTCGAGATGGACGTCGCCTGGTGGATACCGGCCATGCTCGCCGCCCTCGTGGTCGGCGCGCTCGGCTGGCTGAAGATCGACCTCAACGCGCGCGTGCTCGGCGTGCTGCTGCTCATCGAGGTGATCCTCGTCGTCATCTTCGACGTCGCGGCCATCGGCAACCCCGGCACGGAGGGCCTGTCCCTGCACGCCTTCAACCCGGACACACTCACCGGCGCCGGCTTCGGCACCGCGCTGTGCTTCTCCGTCGCCGCCTTCCTCGGCTTCGAGCAGGCCCCCGTCTACGCCGAGGAGACCAGCCGCCCGCACGTCCTGGTGCCCCGCGTGATGTTCCTGGCCATCGGCGGCATCGCGGTGTTCTACACGATCACCTGCTGGGCGTACACCGTCGCCGCCGGGCCCTCGGCCATCGTGGGCACCGCCGAGAAGCAGAGCGCGGGCCTGCTGTTCTTCCTCACCACCGACCTGCTCGGCGAGACCTTCACCGACGTCCTGCACGTGCTGTTCGTGACCGGCATGTTCGCGGCGATGCTCAGCTTCCACAACGTCGTCGCGCGCTACGCCTTCGCCATGGGCCGCGAGGGACTGCTGCCGTCCGCCTTCGGCCGCACCAGCGGCGCGAGCGGCGCCCCCGGCACCGGATCGCTGCTGCAGACCGTGGTCGCCCTCGTGGTCGTCGCCGCCTTCGCGCTCGCCGACGACAAGCCGACCGGCGACCCGACCGCACCGGTCCTGCACCTGTTCACCTGGATGGGCAGCCTCGGCGCGCTGGGCGTCGCCACGCTGATGGCCGCCGCGTCGATCTCGGTCATCGCCTTCTTCGTCCGCCGCGGGGCCGCGGCCGCCCAGTTCTGGCGGCTGGCCGCCTCCGGGCTCTCGGTCCTCGCGCTGGCCTTCATCGTCGTCTACACCGTCAAGGACTTCGACGTGCTGATCGGCGCGGGCCCCGGCTCGACCCTGAGCTGGGCGCTGCCCGCCGTCATCGCCCTCGCCCTGGCCGTCGGCCTGGTCCAGGGCCTGCTGCTGCGCTCCCGCGCCCCCGAGCGGCACGCCCGCATCGGGCTCGGCAACGAGGCGTTCCAGTTGGAGAAGGCGGCGACCGATGAGTCGTAGCGGCGGACCGCCCATGAGGGCAGCGTAAGAAGTGATTACGGAACCCTGACGAGCTCCCGCGATCCCTGGTCCGCCCGGGGTCGCGGGTGTTCGAATGAGTGGGTGAACCCCGAAGAACCCGAGAACGAGGGCACAGCACAGGGCGAGGAGAAGGGCAGGCCGATCGGCCGCCGAGTCCTGCTCGGCACCCTCGGCCTGGGCGCCCTCGGCGTGGCCGCCGCGCCCACCCTCCAGCGCGGCCTGGAGGCCTTCCTCGCGAGCGCCTCCGACAAGGACCCCACCGGCCTGACCGAGCTGCTGCCCAACGGCGGTGGCTTCCGCTACTACTCGGTGACCTCCTCCGTCCCCCGCAAGAACGCCACCACCTACCGCCTCAAGATCGACGGCCTGGTGGACAGCCCCCGGACCTACACGCTCGCCGACCTGCGCGCCCTGCCGCAGACCCGGATCGTGCGCGACGTCCAGTGCGTCACCGGCTGGCGGGTGCCCAGCACGCCCTTCGAGGGGGTCCGCCTGTCCGAGCTGCTCGACGCCGCGGGGGTGCGCAAGGGCGCCGGCGCGGTGCGCTTCACCTGCTTCGACGGCGCGTACAGCGAGAGCCTGACCCTCGACCAGGCCCGCCGCGCGGACGTCCTGGTCGCCCTGCGCATGCAGGACAAGGACCTGGGCCACTCCCACGGCGGCCCGGTCCGCCTCTACGTGGCCCCCATGTACTTCTACAAGTCGGCCAAGTGGCTCTCCGGCATCACCGTCACCGAGGACGTGAAGCCGGGCTACTGGGAGGAGCGGGGCTACGACGTCGATGCCTGGGTCGGCCGCTCCAACGGCCGCGACGACAAGCCCACGAGCTGATGACGAGCCTACGAGTCGACACCCCGGACGCCGCCCCCGGCGACACCACCGGCGTGCGCCGCTTCGGCCCGGCCACCCGCTGGGTGCACCGCACGACGGCCGCGCTGATGGGCGTGTGCGTGGTGACGGCGGCCTGCCTCTACGTCCCGCAGCTCGCCGAACTGGTCGGCCGCCGCGAGCTGGTGGTCCGCGTCCACGAATGGGCCGGACTGGCCCTGCCCGTGCCCGTCCTGGCCGGCCTGGCCTCCCGGCTGTTCCGCGCCGACCTCGGCCTCCTCAACCGCTTCGGGCCGCACGACCGCGTCTGGCTGCGCGCCGCCCTGCATCGCGACAAGCGGCGCTCATCCCGGCCCGCGGGCAAGTTCAACGCCGGGCAGAAGATCTACGCGGCCTGGATCGCCGGCGCCACGCTGGTGATGCTCGGCACCGGCCTCATCATGTGGTTCACCCACCTCACGCCCCTTCAGTGGCGCACCAGCGCGACCTTCGTCCACGACTGGCTGGCCCTCACCATCGGCATCGTCCTCGCCGGCCACATCGGCATGGCCCTGGGGGACCCGGAGGCCCGCCGGGGCATGCGCACCGGGGTGGTCAGCCGTGAGTGGGCCGAGCGTGAGCATCGGTTGTGGCGACACTGACACGGCGAGGGTGAGCGGGCCTGGTGGCCGGCCTTGATCGTCGGCATGGTTCTAGCGGGCGGCATCGGCATGGCCCTGGGCGATCCGGAGGCCCGCCGGGGCATGCGCACCGGGGTGGTCAGCCGTGAGTGGGCCGAGCGTGAGCATCGGTTGTGGCGACACTGACACGGCGAGGGTGAGCGGGCCTGGTGGCCGGCCTTGATCGTCGGCATGGTTCTAGCGGGCGGCATCGGCATGGCCCTGGGCGACCGGGAGGTCCGCCGGGGCATGCGCACCGGGGTGGTCAGCCGTGAGTGGGCCGAGCGTGAGCACCAGTTGTGGCGACACTGACACGGCGAGAGGGACGGGCTCCGACTCGGGTGACTCCGAGGCGCCGGGCGTCTGAGTGCCCGCGCTCGGATCCGGGACCACGTCGGCGGCCGCGACCGTGAAGGCACCGGGCAGCCGCACCTCGGCGCCGCCGTACCGTACGGCCACATCGACGGGGCCCGGCTCCAGCTCCGGTACGGCCACGGACAGCACCACCCTCTCGCCCGGCTCCGGCCGCAGCACGGGCACCCCGGCCACCTGCCGCCCACCGATGCTCACGGCCGCGTCCCGCAGCAGCTCGGCAGGGTCGAAGTAGGCGTCCGCCAGCTCGATCCCGATCACCTCACCGGGTTTCGCCGCACCGTCGCCGCCGGTGTCCACCCCGGCGATCCGGTAGCCGCACGCCGGGGCACCGCTCGACGAGGGCTCCAGCCGCACGGTGGCCCCCGGATGCCGCCGGTGGAAGTCGAGCAGCCCGCCCAGCACGTCGTAGGCGGCACGCCCCTTGCATGAGCCGGCCCGGCCCGCCGCCGCGGCATGCTCCCGAGCCGCCTCCTCCCAGCCGCCGCCCTCGCCCTGTACGGCCAGACAGGCGGTGGCCAGGCCGCGCAGCAGCGCCCAGTCGCCGTCGGCCGGCGTCCGCGGGACGAGGTCCAGCGCGCTCCGGCACTCGGCGGGGTCGCGCAGCAGGTCGTACACGCTCGCCGGGTCGGGGGTGCCGTCGGCGTCGGGTGAGTCGGGGCCGGGCGGGAGCCATTCGGGGACTTCGAGGAGCTTGCGGGTGACGGACGGGCTGGGGGAGGGGCTCGCGGGCGCGCTCGTCGTGCCGCCGTCCTCGGACGCGCTCGGCGTGCCCGTGGCGGCGGGCGCACCGATGTGCCCCTCGGGCTGTGGCCGTAGCGGAGGGGTGACGTCGCCCGGCAGGCCGGAGGGGAGGCCGGGAGGGCCGGAGGTGGGGCCGGCGGTCACGGTCGTGTCCCCGCGGCCCCTGCCGTCCGCCGGACCACCCCCGTCGCTGGTGAAGGCCGCGGCGGCCACCGCCACCGCCCCTACGACGAACAGCCCCGAGATACGCCTCCCGAGAGAAATCGCCATGACGCCCCCCGATGTTCGTGCCCCCGGGCGGCGACGGCCTCGGGGGTCACCTCATCATCGGGCCGAAGACGCCCCCCGGGGAAGCCACTCCAGGTGAACGTCGGTGCGAGTTCCGGCACTCGGCACCGCGGACGCTCAGCCTCCGAAGTCCAGCAGCACCTTGCACGACCGGCCGCGGTCGGCCGCCAGCGCGAATGCCGACTCGGCCTCCCGCACCGGCAGCACCGCGCTGACCAGCCCGTCGAACGACGGCTCGGCGGCGAGCAGTTCCAGCGCCGCGTCGAACTCGGCGTCGAAGCGGAACGCCCCGCGCAGCTCGATCTCCCGGCTCACCACGAGGTTGCCCGCGAACGGGCTCCGCCCCGGCGGCAGCATCCCGAGCTGCACCACGACGCCACCGCGCCGCACCAGCCGCAGACAAGTGTCAAGACCGGCCGCCACCCCCGACGCCTCGACCGCCGCGTCCACCTCGGAGGGCCACCCGGTGTCGCCCGGATCGTCCGCCCGTACGACGGTGTCGGCGCCGGCGATCCGCGCGTACTCGAGGGCCGTCGGCAGCAGGTCCGTCACCGTCACCCGCGCGGCGCCCGCCGCCCTCACCGCCGCGACGACCAGGCACCCGATGGGCCCGGCACCGGTGACCAGGACATGCCTCCCCGCCACCTCCCCGGCCCGGCGCACCGCGTGCAGCGCCACCGACAGCGGCTCGGCGAGCGCCGCCCGCCGCAGAGCCAGGCCGGCCGGGAGCGGCCGCAACTGGCCCGCCGGGACCGTCACTCGGTCCGCGAAGGCGCCCTGCACATGCGGAAAGCGCGCCGCACTGCCGAGGTAGCGGGTGTCCCGGCACACCTGGCGCCGCCCGTCCGCGCACTCCGGGCAGGTGTCGCAGGGAGTGGCGGGGTGCACGGCGACGGCCGTACCGACGCGGGGACCCGAGGCCCCGTCGCCGTACGCCACGACCGTCCCGACCACCTCGTGCCCGAGCAGCATCGGCTCCCGCAGCCGGAAGTCGCCGACCCCGCCGTGCCGCCAGTAGTGCAGATCGGAACCGCAGACCCCGCCGTAGCGCACGGCCACCAGCGCCTGTCCGGGGCCGGGCTCCGGCACCGGCAGTTCCTCGACCCGCAGGTCGCCCTGACCGTGGATCACACAACCGAGCATTCCCGAAGGCTCCTTCACAGCACGCTGGTCATGCCGCCGTCGACATACAGCACCTGTCCGCTGACGAAGTCCGCGGCCGGCGAGGCGAGGAACAGCACCCCGCCCACCAGGTCCTCGGTACGGCCCCAGCGGCCGGCCGGGGTGCGGCGGCGCACCCACGCGCTGAACTCCTCGTCCCGGACCAGGGGCCCGGTCAGCTCGGTCTCGATGTAGCCGGGGCCCAGGCCGTTGACCTGGACGCCGTACGGACCCCAGTCGGCGCACATGCCCTTGGTGAGCATCTTCAGCGCGCCCTTGGTGGCGGCGTAGGGCGCGATGCCCGGGCGGACCACCTCGCTCTGCAGCGAGCAGATGTTGACGATCTTTCCGTGGCCGCGTTCCGTCATCCGCCGGGCGGCCTCCCGGCCCACCAGGAACGCGCTGGTGAGGTTGGTGTCCAGGATGCGGTGCCAGTCCGCGTCGGTGAACTCCAGCAAGGGCGCGCGCAGTTGCATCCCCGCGTTGTTGACCAGGATGTCGAGCGGACCCACCCGCTCCTCGACGTCCGCGATCCCGGCCGCCACCGAAGGGCCGTCGGTGACGTCGAACACGGCCGTGTGGACCCGGTCGCCGGGCAACTCGGCGGCGGCCTTGGCGAGGCGTTCGCCGTCCCGCCCGTTGAGGACCACCGTGCAGCCGGCCTCCGCCAGGCCGCGGGCGAGTGCGAGGCCGATGCCCCGGCTGGAGCCGGTGACCAGGGCGGTGCGGCCGCTGATGTCGAAGAGGGGGTGAGCCGTCATCGTCGTATCCCTGAAGGAGTCGTAGCGCTAAATGATCAGCGAGAGCAGCAGGACCACACCACCGGCGACCACCGAGATGATCGTCTCCATGACGGACCAGGTCTTGATGGTCTGGCCGACGCTGAGGCCGAAGTACTCCTTCACCATCCAGAAGCCCGCGTCGTTGACATGGCTGAAGAACAGCGAGCCGGCTCCGATGGCCAGGACGAGCAGGGCCGCGTGGGTCGTCGACATGTCGGCCGCGAGCGGGGCGACCAGACCGGCCGCGGAGACCGTGGCCACCGTCGCCGAACCCGTCGCCAGCCGGATCGCCACCGCGATCAGCCAGGCCAGCAGCAGCGCCGGGATCGACCAGTCCTCGGAGATGTCGAGGACCATCTGGCCCACGCCGGTGTCGATCAGCGTCTGCTTGAAGCCGCCGCCCGCGCCGACGATCAGCAGGATGCCCGCGATGGGCGCGAGGCTCTTCTCGACCAGCGGCGAGATGCGCCGCTTGCCGAACCCGGCGGGCCTGAGCAGGGTGAAGATGCCGACGAGCACGGAGGCCAGCAGGGCGATCAGCGGGGAGCCGATGACGTCGAAGACCCGCTGGACGGTGTTCTCGGGGTCGTCGACGACGATGTCGACCAGTGCCTTGGACAGCATCAGGACGACGGGGAGCAGGATGGTGGCCAGCGTCGCGCCGAAGCCGGGACGCCGGTCCAGGTCCTCGGAGGCGCGCTGCGCGGGGGTCTGGGGGGAACCCCCAGTTGAGCTCAGCATGCGCTCGGGGGCCGGGACGTCCACCCAGCGGGCCGCGTACCGGGAGAACACCGGGCCGGCGATGATCACCGTCGGTATGGCGACCAGGACGCCGAGCGCCAGCGTGACCCCGAGGTTGGCGTCCACCGCGTCGATGGCGACCAGCGGGCCGGGGTGCGGCGGCACCAGGCCGTGCATCACGGACAGACCGGCGAGCGCCGGGATGCCGATGCGCATCAGCGAGTAGTTGCCGCGCTTGGCGACCATCAGCACGACCGGGATCAGCAGCACGACGCCGACCTCGAAGAACAGCGGCAGCCCGATCACCGAGGCGATGAGCACCATCGCCCACGGCATCGAACGGCCGCCCGCCTTGGCGAGGATGGTGTCGACGATCTGGTCGGCGCCGCCGGAGTCGGCGAGCATCTTGCCGAGCATCGCGCCGAGCGCGATCAGCACGCCCACGCCGGCGACCGTGGAGCCGAGCCCGGCGGTGAAGCTGGTGATGACCTTGTCGAGCGGCGCCCCGGCGATGGCGCCGAGCGCCAGCGAGCCGAGGGTCAGCGACAGGAAGGCGTGGAGCTTGAACTGGGTGATGAGCAGCACGATGACGGCGATGCCCGCCAGCACGGCGATGCCCAGTTGGGCGTGGCCGGCCGAGGTGATGGGCTCGACGGTGTCCGCTGCCAGCATCTCGACGCTGAGTCTGGTCACGGGGGTTCCCTTGCAGTACGGGGAGGACGGAGAGAGGGGGAGGGGCTAAGCGCTCGCCTCGGGGAGCGTCGTCAGGGCCGACATGGCCCGTTCGGCGATCTCCTCGGGGCTGCCCGACACATCCACGACGACTCCGGCCTCGTCCGCCTGGAGCGGCTGGAGCGTGGCGAACTGGGAGTCGAGCAGCGCGGTCGGCATGAAATGCCCCTGCCGGTGCGACATCCGGTCCTCGATGACCGCGCGGTCCCCCGCGAGGTGCACGAACACCAGGCCCGGCGCGGCGGCCCGCAGCCGGTCACGGTACGACCGCTTCAGCGCCGAGCAACTGACCACCCCGCCGAGCCCGGCCCGCCCGTGCGCCCAGGTGCCGATGCCATCCAGCCAGGGCCACCTGTCGTCGTCGTCGAGCGGGGTGCCGGCCGACATCTTGGCGATGTTGGCCGGCGGGTGGAAGTCGTCGCCCTCGGCGTAGGGGACGCCGAGCCGGGCCGCGAGCAGGGGACCGATGGTGGTCTTTCCGGTGCCCGCTACGCCCATGACCACGACGACATGGGGGGTACTCATCGCTGCCTCACTGTCTGCGCAGGTGTCCGTCGACACGTGATGTCGACGGACACTGAAACCCATTAGGTACGACGAATTCAAGAGGCTGTGACTTATAAGTCTGACTTTTTGGATCCGTGATCCACCACGTACGCTGAGTACATGACCACCACGGGCCGGGGTCTGCACGGCCATGTACTGGAAACACTCGGCCCCGCGATCACCGCCGGCGAGTACCCGCCCGGCAGCGTGCTGCGCACCGACGAACTGGCGCAGCGCTTCGACGTGTCCCGCTCGGTGATGCGCGAGGCGGTCCGCGTCCTGGAGTCCATGCACCTGGTGGAGTCCCGCCGCCGGGTGGGCGTGACGGTCCGCCCGAAGGCCGAGTGGAACGTCTACGATCCCCAGGTCATCCGCTGGCGTCTGGCCGGCGCCGACCGTCCCGGGCAACTGCGCTCGCTCACGGTCCTGCGCTCGGCGATCGAACCGGTGGCCGCCGGCCTGGCGGCGAAGCACGCCACCGCCGAGCAGTGCGCCGAACTCACCGAGTGCGCCCTGGGGATGGTCGCCCACTCACGCGGCCACCAACTGGAGGGCTACCTCGTCCACGACATCGCCTTCCACCGCGTCATCCTCACCGCCTCCGGCAACGAGATGTTCGCGCGCCTGGGCGACGTGGTCGCCGAGGTCCTCGCGGGCCGCACCCACCACGAGGTCATGTTCGAGGACCCCGACCCGGCGGCGGTCACCCTGCACGTCCAGGTCGCGGAGGCGATCCGCGCCGGCGACGCGGTGCGAGCGGAGCACCTGGTCCGCGAGATCACGGTCGGGGCGCTTCAGGAACTGGACATCCTGGCGCCCTAGCTCAGGAACTCCCCGTCGACGTACACCCACGCCCCGTCGACCCGCTCGAACCGGCTGCGCTCATGCAGTGACCCACCCCGGTACGAGGCCCGGAAGGTCACGGTCCCCGTGGTGTGGAACGCCGAGCCGTCCGTCGTCCCCAGGATCTCCAGCCCGGTCCACCGCATCCCCGGATCGAGCTCCAGCCGCGCGGGCCGCGTCCGCGGATGCCAGGTGCGCAGCAGGTACGCCGCATCGCCCTTGACGAACGCGCTGTACCGCGACCGCATCAGCGCCTCGGCGGTGGGCGCGGCGGCCTGACCGGCGTGGAAACGGCCGCAGCACTCGCCGTAGGCCTTGGACAGCCCGCACGGGCAGGGACGCGTGGTCATGGCCGCCATTGTGCCAAGCGCTCCGCTGGAGCGGCCGCGATGGTAGTCGGTCGTCTGCGGCGCGGTTGTGGCTGGTCGCGCCCCGCGGCGGAGCCGCTTGTCGATACCGCCCCGCGCCCCTTTGGGGCCGCTGCTAGCCCGCCGCCCGTGTCCGGGCCTCTGGCAGCGGTGGTAGCGCCGTGCCGTACACCCACTGCTTGAACAGCTCCTCCACCGGCTCCGGCGTGAACCGGGCCACATGCGCGACCAGGGCGGCCGTCGTCACCGACCCGCCCCGGTGCAGCTGGGCCCAGCCACGCAGCATGCGGAAGAAGGCGATGTCGCCCAGGGCGCAGCGCACCGCGTGCAGGACGAGGCCGCCGCGTTCGTAGAGGCGGTCGTCGAACATCGACTTGCGGCCCGGATCCCGCAGTCGCAGATCCTGTGGCTGCGACGCCAGCAACCGGTGTGCGGCGGCGGCGAGTTGCTGCGCGGTACGCCCGCCCGAGCGCTCCGACCACAGCCACTCCGCGTACTTCGCGAACCCCTCGTTCAGCCAGATGTGCCGCCAGTCCGCGATGGACACGCTGTTGCCGAACCACTGGTGCGCCAGCTCGTGCGCGACCAGCCGCTCCGAACCCCGCGCCCCGTCCACGTGGTTGGCGCCGAACAGCGACAACCCCTGTGCCTCGACGGGCACATCGAGCTCCTCCTCGGTCACCACGACCGCGTACTCGTCGAACGGGTAGGGCCCGAACAGCTCCTGGAAGACCTCCATCATCTGCGGCTGACGCGCGAAGTCCCGCGAGAAGTCACCCAGCAGATGCGCCGGGATGTGCCCGTGCTGCGGCACCCCGCCCAGGCCCGGGTCGCCCAGCAGCACCGTCTGGTACTTGCCGATCGACAGGCCGACCAGATAGCTGGACGTCGGCGCCGACTGCTCGTACACCCACGTCGTGGTCGAGGCCTTCGTCGTCCGGGTCAGCAGGCGCCCGCCCGCCACCACCGCGTACGCCGACGGCGTGGTGACCGAGATCTGGTACGACGCCTTGTCGGCGGGCCGGTCGTTGCACGGGTACCACGACGGCGCCCCGATCGGCTGGCTCGCCACCAGCGCCCCGTCCTCCAGCTCCTCCCAGCCGAGCCCGCCCCAGGGGCTGTTCACCGGCTTGGGATTGCCCGACCAGTGCACCTCGACCGTGAAGGCCGCCCCGGCGCGGACCGGCTTGGCGGGGCGCACGCGCAGCCTGCCGCCGCGGTGGGTGTAGTGCGGCTGCCGTCCGTCCACCCGGACCCGCCCGATCCGGAAGCCCGCCAGGTTCAGCACGAACTCGGGCAGCGGCGCCCGTCCCGCGATGGCGTTGATGCGGGCCGTCCCCGACAGCCGGTTCGGGCCGGGGCGGTAGTCCAGCGCCAGCTCGTACCGGTGCACCCGGTACCGCGGGTCGCCGTGCTCCGGGAAGTACGGGTCCGCGCCCGCCGCCTGCTGAACTGCCACCGCTGTCTGTGCTCCCTGCGCGTTGCTGCTGCCACTCCGTGCCGGCCCACCGCTGTCCGGCCCGTCGTGGGCCGCGCTCAGGGACGCCATGCCTCGATCGGATTGCCGAGCCAACGGGTGTCGTCGGGGACCGACTCCGCCGCCATCACCAGCGACGCGGGACCCAGCGTCGTACGGGCCCCGATCGCGCTGCCGGGCAGGACGATCCCGCCAGGACCCAGCGTCGCGCCCTCACGGAGGACCACAGTATCCGTCCGCAAGATCCGGTCGTGGAAGAGGTGGGTCTGGAGCACACAGCCCCGATTGACGGTGGCCGCGTCCTCAAGGGCCACCAGATCCGTCTCCGGCAGCCAGTAGCTCTCGACCCACACCCCCTTGCCGATACGCGCGCCGAGCCCTCGAAGCCACGCCGTCATCACCGGCGTACCCGGCACCGAACCCGCCAGCCACGGCACCGCGAGCACCTCGACGAAGGTGTCCGCCAGCTCGTTGCGCCACACGAAGGAGGACCACAGCGGATGCTCGCCGCTGTGATGCCGCCCCACCAGCAGCCACTTCGCCACGATCGACACCAGCCCGGCCGCGGCACCCGCCGCGAGCAGCACGAGCCCCGACAGCAGCGGCGCCCAGACCCCCAGCGCACACAGCGCGGCGATGGTCAGCACCGCCAGCCCCGCCGAGCAGAACACCGGCACGATCCGGCACAGCTCCACCAGCCCGCGCGCCCACAGCAGCCGGGCCGGCGGGTCGTACGTCCGGCTCTGGTCGCCGTCGGCGGCGCTGCGCGGCAGCTTCACCGGCGGCAGCCCCAGATACGACGTGCCCTTCTTGGCCTTCTTCGGCGTCGCCGACAGCACCCCGACCAGCCCGCCGTCCGGCACGCTCCGGCCCGGCGCGGTCATCCCCGAGTTCCCGAGGAAGGCCCGCCGCCCGATCTGAGCCCGCCCGATCCGCATCCAGCCGCCGCCGAGTTCGTACGGCGCGGTCAGCGTGTCGTCGGCCAGGAACGCGCCCTCGCCGACCGTCGTCAGGCTCGGCAGCGCCAGCACCGTCGACACCTCGGCACCGCGCCCGATACGCATCCCGAGCAGCCGCAGCCACACCGGCGTGACCAGCCCGGCGTACAGCGGGAACAGGGTCTCGCGCGAGCGGTCCATCAACTGGGTGACGGTCCAGGCCTGCCAGCCGACCCGGCTGTGCGTGGGATGCGTGCCCTCCCGCAGGCCGAGGCTCAGCAGCCGTACGCCGATCAGGATCAGCAGCGCGTACGCCGCCCCGAAGGCGAGCGTCGCCGGTACGAGGGCCAGCGCGGCGCCCGTCAGCGGCGCGTCCGGCGTGAAGAACACCCGGGCCACGAGGAACGCGGCAGCCCCCGCCAGCACCGGCAGCGCGCTGAGCGCGAAGCCCGTCAGGCCGTACATCGCCCGCCAGTACGTGCCCCGCCGCGGCCGCTCCTTGGGCCAGTTGCGCTTGGCCTTGCCCAGCTTGACGGCGGGCGCGCCCGCCCACCGCTGACCGGTGGGAATCTGCCCGGTGACCGCCGAACCCGGCGCCACCTCGGCCCGCTTGCCCACCCGGGCGCCCGGGAAGAGCATGCTGCGCGTGCCGACCACGGCATGCGCGCCCACCTTCACGGCGCCGATCTCCAGCCGGTCCCCGTCCAGCCAGTACCCGGACAGATCCACCTCGGACTCGACCGCCGCCCCGCGCCCCAGCTTGAGCAGCCCGGTGACCGGCGGCAGCGAGTGCAGGTCGACCTCGGGCCCGACCCTGGCGCCCAGCGCCCGCGCGTACCGCTCCAGCCAGGCCCCGGTCAGCGAGGTCGCCCCGGTGAACTCGGACAGCCGCTCGGCGCTCCACAGCCGCAGATGGACGCTGCCACCGCGTGGATACCGGCCGGGCTTCACGCCCCTGAGCAGCAGCCGCGCACCCCCGGCGGCCAGCGCCAGCCGTCCCGGCGGGCTGAACAGCACCACGGCCCCGACCGCGAGCAGCCACCAGGGCGCCGTCGGCAGCCACCCGTAGCCGGGCAGCAGATTGCCGAGTGCGGCCAGCGCGACCGTCCAGCGCAGGCCGAGCAGCGTGAACAGCGGAGCGAGCAGCAGCAGTTGGACCAGTTGCGCACGCCGGGGCACCGGCGTGACGATCCGCTGCGCCCCGTCGTCCTGCGCGGACTCCTCAAGGCGCCGGGCCAGCTTGCGCAGCACCGGCTGCTGATAGATGTCCAGCACCGCCGCGCTCGGATACCGGGTCCGCAGCCGCGTCGTGAGCTGCGCCGCGGCCAGGCTGCCGCCGCCGATCGCGAAGAAGTCGTCGCCGGCGCCGGTGACCGGGATGCCGAGCACCGCGGTCCACTGCTCGGCGAGCCAGGCCTCGGTGCCGTACAACTGCTCGGCGCGACCGCCCGTCTCGAGGCCCTCCAGGGGCCAGGGCAGGGCGCCGCGGTCCACCTTGCCGCTCGTGCGGGTCGGCAGATCCTCGACCGGCGCCAGCAGCGGCACCAGCGCGGCGGGCAGCTCCGCCCGCAGCTTCTCCACCGCCACCGCCTGGTCCCAGCCGTCCTGCGTGACGACGTACCCGACGAGGAGCTGGTTGCCACTGCGCGCGGTCCGCACGGCAGCAGCCGCACCGGCCACCCCGGGCAGCGCCTGCAACGCGGCATCCACCTCACCCAGCTCGATCCGCCGCCCGCCGAGCTTGATCTGCTCGTCGGCCCGCCCGAGGAAGACCAGCCCCTCCGGCTCCGCCCTGACGAGGTCACCACTGCGGTACGCCCGCTCCCAGCCCAGCGACTGAAGCGGCGCGTACTTCTCCGCGTCCTTCTCGGCGTCGAGATACCGCGCGAGCCCCACCCCGCCGATGACGAGCTGACCACTGCCGCCCATCGGCACCGGCTCCCCGGCCTCGTCGACGACGGCCAGCTCCCAGCCGTTCAGCGGCAGCCCGATCCGGATCGGCTCCGCACCGCCCATCAGCGACGCACACGCCACGACGGTCGCCTCGGTCGGCCCGTACGTGTTCCAGACCTCGCGCCCCTCGGTCACCAGCCGCTGCGTCAGCTCGGGCGGGCACGCCTCACCGCCGAAGATCAGCAGCCGTACGTCGCCCAGGGCCTCCGGCTCCCAGAGCGCGGCCAGCGTGGGCACGGTCGACACGACCGTGATCTCCTGCTCCACCAGCCACGGTCCGAGATCGGCACCGCTCCTGACCTGCGAGCGCGGCACCGGCACCAGACAGGCGCCGTACCGCCAGGCCAGCCACATCTCCTCGCAGGACGCGTCGAACGCCACCGAAAGACCCGCCATCACCCGGTCCCCGGGCCCGATCGGCTCCTCGGTGAGGAACAGCGCGGCCTCGGCGTCCACGAACGCGGCGGCACTGCGGTGCGAGACGGCGACGCCCTTCGGTCTGCCCGTCGAACCGGAGGTGAAGATGATCCACGCGTCGTCCTCGACGCCGGGACGCGCGGCGGGAACGTCGCCGCGCGAGTGCACGGTCAGCTCGTGCCCGGCCCCGACGACGGCCCGTACGTCCGCCTCCCCGAACACCAGCTCGGCCCGCTCGTCCGGGTCCTCGGCGTCCACGGGGACATAGGCGGCACCGGCCGCGAGCACGGCCAGGATCGCGACGTACAGGTCATTGGTGCCGGACGGCACCCGCACGCCCACCCGGTCGCCGCGCCCGACCCCGGCCGCGGCGAGCGCACGCCGCAGTCGCTCCACCTCGACGGCCAGCGCCCGGTAGGTCAGGGTGCTCGTGCCGTCGTCCAGCGCCGGCTCGCCCGGGTACGACCGCACGGACGCGTCGAAGATGTCGACCAGCGTGCGGGGGGAGGCCGCCGGACCTCCGGAGAAACGTGCCCTGTCGCCGAACTTCTCGCGGATCTCTTCGTCGAGCAGGCCGAGAGCATCGCTCTCGTGAATCGCTGCCATCCGGTCCTCGCGTCTCGATCCCGGATGCCTCCGGGGCGCTGGCGGGCCCGCAGGTCTGCCTGGGGTTGTCCGGCTCCAGCTCCGTAACAAGCCGGAAATTTTAGTACGACGCTAGGTTCGGGGCCGTGGTCCGGCCACCCGGGACGGCTGTCCGGGGCCCTGTGGAGCCCGCCCCACGGGCGCTGACCTGGTGATCTTCGATGGACGAGACATCCCCCACACAGTGCGTGACGGGGCGGTGGACACAGCGTCCGGATGGCCCACTCCGGGGTGCCGGAGCCCTCGGGTTCGGCGGGAATGGACTCGGACCGCGGGTGGCCGCGGCGGTGCCCCGATGCCGGAGGACGGATGTCGAACCCACCACAGCGCGGCCGTACGGGCAGGGTCCTGCGCCGCACCGCGTCGGCGGTTCTGATCGTCCTCGCCTGCGTCCTGGTCCCGGTCACCGTGATCACGGTGTGGGTGCACGACATCGCCCTCGACGCCGACCGCTACGTCAGGACCATGGAGCCGCTCGCCTCCGACCCCGCCATCGAGGACGCCGTGCACGACCGGCTCGTCGACGCGGTGGACGTACGTGTCAACGGCGAGCAGGTGACCGCCGACATCGCGGCCTGGCTTCAGTCGCAGGGACTGCCGCCCCCGCGCCTCGGGGGCGGTCAAGGCACTGGCCCCCAGGTGAACGGCGACCGTGAACGCCGCGGCGGAGCGGGTGGTGACCCGCTTCCCGAACTGATGCCCGGTGCTCCCCCCTTCAGGGTGGATGTGTAGGGCATCCTCGCCCAGACGGCCCGAAGGGTCGCAGCGGCGGTGCTAAAGTCGCCTTGTCCGACAACGGAGTTGACGGACCTACCGCCGGACGGGCGGAAAGTGACGCCTGTGGAAGCCCATGTAAGACCGATCTCCCCGGAGACCGGCAAGGGCCCGTGAAGCAGGAACCCGTGGTGGTACCGCAGAGCGGTGCGGACCGGAATCGTCCGCCTTGAGGCGGACGAGGACGTCAATACCTCGACCACCTGCCGCAGACCGTTCTGTCCGAGTCGGCGGCGGGGGTCTTGGTGACCCACCGTCGCCGTCGCGCCTTGGCGAAGGCGGCCCTGGGCCGTCTCATCGTCGCCGTCGGCCCCCTCGTAGCCCGCCGCTCCTGCCTCCACCACCTGTCGCGGACCGTCCTGTCCGAGCCAGCGGCGGCCGCGGTCTTCGACACCCTCCTGCGCTTCCTGCGGGTCACCCTGCGCACCGTGATCGTGCTCGGCGTGGTCGTCGCCCTCGGCGCCTACCTCGTCGGCCCCGGACGCCTCCCGCGCGCGGTGCGCGGCCGGGTCGAACAGGGCGCCGACGGCACCGCCCGGTGGGCCGACTCCCGCGGCATCACCACCGGAGCGGTCGGGACCTGGACGGCGGCCCACCGCGGCGCGCTCACGATCGGCGTCCTGCTGCTGATCACCCTGCTGTTCGCGCTGTGGAACAACCCCACACCCGCGACGGTCCTGGCCCTGGTGATCATCCTGCTCGCGGCACTGGCGGTGATCGCCCTGCTCGCGGCCGACGGCCGCAGAAGGCCCCCGGCGGCCCCGGAAAAGCAAGAAACCCCTGGTTGACAGGGGTTTCACTAAGTGTCCGAGGGGGGACTTGAACCCCCACGCCCGATAAAGGGCACTAGCACCTCAAGCTAGCGCGTCTGCCATTCCGCCACCCGGACAAGGTGTCTGTCGTGCGGGGTTTCCCCGCGGCGACAGAGGAAACATTACCAGGCTTTCGAGGGGCCCCGATCACCCCCCGTCGCGACGTGAACGGCGTGTGACGGCTCGTGGCCGCTCTTGGGCCGGACCGTGGTCGGGGGGAGGATGAGGGGGCACACCAGCATCGACCGCGCGGAGGGAAGCAGCGTGAGCGAGACGGACACGACCAGGGGCGTCACCGGCGAGGACGAGGTCGTGGACCTCTGCCGCGAGCTGATCCGGATCGACACCAGCAACTACGGCGACCACTCGGGGCCCGGTGAACGGGGGGCGGCCGAGTACGTCGCCGAGAAGCTCGCCGAGGTGGGCCTCGAACCGCGGATCTTCGAGTCGCACCCCGGGCGCGCCTCCACGGTGGCGCGCATCGAGGGCGAGGACCCCTCCAGGCCCGCGCTGCTCATCCACGGCCACACCGACGTCGTACCGGCCAACGCCGACGACTGGACCCACCACCCCTTCTCCGGCGAGGTCGCGGACGGGTGCGTGTGGGGGCGCGGGGCCGTCGACATGAAGGACATGGACGCGATGACCCTGGCGGTCGTACGCGACCGGCTGCGCAGCGGCCGCAGGCCCCCGCGCGACATCGTGCTCGCGTTCCTCGCCGACGAGGAGGCCGGCGGCAAGTTCGGCGCACGGTTCCTCGTCGACAAGCACCCGGACCTCTTCGAGGGCGTCACCGAGGCGATCAGCGAGGTGGGCGGGTTCTCGTTCACCGTGAGCGAGCAGCGGCGGCTGTATCTGATCCAGACGGCCGAGAAGGGCATGCACTGGATGAAGCTGACCGTGGCCGGCACGGCGGGCCACGGGTCGATGATCCACCGGGACAACGCGATCACCGAGCTGTCGGAGGCGGTCGCGCGGCTCGGCCGGCACAAGTTCCCGGTACGGGTCACCAAGACCACCCGGGCCTTCCTGGACGAGCTCGGCGACGCCCTCGGCACCGAGCTGGACCCGGAGAACATGGAGGGCACCCTCGCCAGGCTCGGCGGCATCGCCAAGCTGATCGGCGCGACCCTCAGCAACACCGCCAACCCCACCCAGCTCGGCGCCGGCTACAAGGTCAACGTCATCCCGGGCGAGGCCACCGCCCATGTCGACGGCCGGTTCCTGCCCGGGTTCGAGGAGGAGTTCCTCGCCGACCTCGACAAGATCCTCGGGCCCAAGGTCAGGCGCGAGGACGTGCACGCCGACAAGGCCGTCGAGACCAGCTTCGACGGGGCGCTGGTGGACGCCATGCAGTCCGCGCTGGTCGCCGAGGACCCGGCCGCGAAGGCCGTCCCCTACATGCTCTCCGGCGGCACGGACGCCAAGTCCTTCGACGACCTGGGCATCCGGGGGTTCGGCTTCGCCCCGCTGAAGCTGCCGCCGGAGCTGGACTTCGCCGGAATGTTCCACGGCGTCGACGAGCGGGTGCCGGTGGACGGGCTGCAATTCGGCGTGCGGGTGCTCGACCGTTTCATCGACGCGTCCTGAACGGATAGCTCAAACGACCCTCCTGTAATCGTCCAGTTGTACGGGGTGTGGCCGGGGAGGGTGAACGCGCTCATCAGGTCGTAGCCCTATTAGTTCCTCCTCGTTACAGGTGATGCGATCAGCTACTTGTGATCGCATTGCCAACAAGGAGGAACAATGATCAAGAAGGTCGTCGCTGCTGCGGCTGCCACCGGTGGGCTGGTTCTCGCGGGCGCGGGCCTGGCCGTTGCCGACTCCGGTGCCCAGGGTGCCGCGGTGCACTCCCCGGGCATCCTGTCCGGCAACGTCGTTCAGGCGCCGGTTGATGTCTCCGCGAACGTCTGCGGCAACACGGTCTCCGTGGTCGGTCTGCTGAACCCCGCCTTCGGCAACACCTGCATCAACAAGTGACGTTGTGCCTCGCCCCGTGAAGAGGGGCTGAGCCCGTCGGCCCCGGCGCGCGTGCCATGCGCTCCGGGGCCGACCGGCCTTTTCGGAACGTCGGTCGAATGTCCGACGTCGTCCTTTCGGAACAAGGTCGAAGGCAGGTAATCAGCAATGCGACAGGTCACCCGCAAGGGCCTGATGACCGTGGCGGCCGCGACCGGAGTCATCGCCGCCGCGGGCGGCACGGCCCACGCGACCGGCGCGGGGGCGCACGGCTCCAGCTCGAACTCGCCCGGCGTGCTGTCGGGCAACACGGTGCAGGCGCCGGTTGATGTCTCCGCGAACGTCTGCGGCAACACCGTCAACGTCGTCGGGGTGCTCAATCCGGCGATCGGCAACAGCTGCGCCAACCAGGGCGGCGGCTCCCACGGCGGGGGCGGCGCGTCGTCCGACGGTCACGCCAGTGACTCGCCCGGCATCGGCTCCGGCAACCACGTCGAGGCGCCGGTGCATGTGCCGGTCAACGTCTGCGGCAACAGCGTCGACGTCATCGGCATCGGGAACTCCAGCAGGGGCAACGACTGCGCCAACGGCGGCGACGGCGGGGGGCACACTCCGCCGGGCGGTGGCCAGCAGACCCCGCCGGGGGAGCCGGGCAACCCCGGGAACCCCGGCAACCCGGGGGAGCCGGGGAATCCGGGCCACCCCGGTGACCCTGGAAACCCCGGTAACCCCGGTAACCCCGGCGGCCCCGACAGCCCGGAGAACCCCGTCGAGCCGGCCAACCCCGGATCCCCGAGCACGCCGCCCGGCACGGGCGGCGTGACACCGGGCGGCGGCGCCTCGCACGCGAACCACCCGGGCACCCACTTCGTCACCCAGCCCGAGGGCGCGGCCCAGCTCGCCCGGACCGGCAGTGACCTGCCGATGGGCCTCGTGCTGCCGGTCGGCGCGGGGGCGCTGCTGGCGGGTGCCGTGCTGTACCGCAAGGCACGGCCCTCGCAGTAGAGCAGGGGACGCGGGTCCGGCTTCCGGTACGAACGGAGCGGGCCCCCGCCGTGGCGGGGGCCCGCTCCGCATCTTCATCTTCCTGTCCGTCGCCTCAGCTCACCACGTCGCCCGCACCTGGCGGATGATCCTGCGGCGCAGCCGCACCCTGCGGCTGCCGTCGCGCAGCAGACTCAGGCGGTCCAATTCCCAGTGTCCGTACTCGGCATGGTCCGTCAGCAGGCGTGTGGCGTCCTTGCGGGAGACCCCGCGCGGTACGTACACGTCGACAAATTCGTATTCCGGCATCGCATCTATTGTGCGGGCTGGGGCCCGGTACGGATAGCGTCTGCACTATGTCTGATGCTGTGCAGCCCACCGCTGCCGAGGTACGCGCCGCCGCCGAGGCGGTCAAGACCGCACTCGACCGCCACCTGGCCGCGGTCGAAGGCCGGTCGGGTGAGGACGACCCGGCCGTCTACGAGGCGTTCAACGAGCTGGCCGCAGCCGCCGAGGCCTATGACGAGCTGCTCTACGACCGTTACGACGAGGTCACACCCTTCGAGATCCCCGGTACGGAGGACGCGCTGCCGCCGTACACGGGCCCCGAGGAACCGAACGCGCTGAGCGTGCTGATCCGCCGCGACTACGCGGTGGCGGAGCCGCAGCGGCTGCTGGCGCAGGCCCAGCGGGTCGAGGCGGCGGACTACGACGACGGCGCGGACGTGAACGCCTCCGGCACGGTGCACGGGGCGCTCGGCCTTCTGTTCGGCGAGTTCGAGCCGGACGAGATCGCCTCCCGGCACAAGGAGTTCGGCCTGGAGGAGGGCGACTCCACGCTCTGGGTGATCGCGGCGGACGACCAGGCCGACCCCGGTGAATGGCTGGAGACGCCCTTCGAGGGGGTCGACCCGCAGCGGGTGGTGTGCCGCTTCGACGTCAGCACGGTGTTCGACGACGACCTGGACGACGAGGACATCGAAGACGACACCGACGACGACACCGACGACCTCGAGGACCAGCTCGGCACGGACCTGGACGACGATCTCGAACCGCTGGACGCGGATCGCTGACACACGGCGCGGCCGGTTCGACGACGGCGGCGGTCACGATGAGTCGCGTGACGGCCGCCGTCGTTGTCGTGCGCGGGCGTGATGCGGTGCGGCCCGGTCAACCCGTCGACGGCACCTGCGTTCCGAGCAGGACGGGCAGGCGGGTCGTGCGCGGCTTCGGCGGGACCTCGGCGACCGCCCGGGGCAGCGCCTGCTCCACGCCGTGCACCACGGACAGGTGCCGCTCCGCCCGCCCGAACGCCGTGTACACCCACGGTCTGCTCAACGCCTGCGCGGCGTCGCCCGGCAGGACCACGACCACCGCCGCCCACCGGCCGCCCGCCGCCTGGTGTGCGGTCAGGGCCCAGCCGTGCCGCACGGACTGCTCCACCCGCTCCCTCGGCACGACCACCCGCGCACCCGCACAGGACAGGTGCAGTCCCTCGGCGTCGGCCTTCACCACCTGGCCGCAGACCGTACGGCCCGGCGCGGGGGAGTACGCGACGCGGTCACCGGGGTCGAAGCCCCCGAAGCGGCCGGGACCGGGGTTGAGCCGCTCCTTGAGCGCGGCGTTGAGCGCACGCGTGCCCGCCGCGCCGCCGTGGCCCGGCGTGATCACCTGCGTCTCCTCGGCCGGCACCCCGATCGCCCGCGGCACCGAGTCCGCGACGAGCTGCACGGTGCGGTGCACGGCCTCGCCCGCGTCCCGCACGGGCACGATCACGACCTCCTTGCCGGGCGCCTCGACCTGGTTCAGCTCACCGACGCCGATACCGGACACCAGCTCGCCCAGCGGGCCGGGGTCGGGTCGCCGCGAGGCGATCTGCGGGCAGACCCGCGCCGCCAGCAGATCGGCGAACACCCGCCCGGGCCCCGCCGACCACAGCACCCCCGGATCCCCGGACAGCACTAGCCGGGCCCCGTCCGGCAGCGACTCGGTGAGCAGCGCGGCCGTCTCGACGTCCAACTGCGGCGCGTCCAGCACCACGAGCAGATCGAGGTCGAACGCCCCTTCCGCGTCCCGCCCGGGCCCTTCGGCACCGGAGAGCAGGCCGGCCACGGTGGTGACGCCGGGCGCCTGGGCCGACTCCGGGGCGAGCAGCGCCGAGAACCGCTCCCGGCCCAGCGGGCTGTGCGTCGCCGCCCAGGCCCGCAGCCCCAGGGCCCGCGCCGCGCCCAGCAGCGCCGCCGGTTCGGCGCGGGAGGCCTCCCCGCCGGTGTGCAGGACCAGGCCGCCCGCCGCGACCGCGCGGACCAGGTCGGCGCCGGAGCCCGCGCCGGCCGCCGCCCGCTCCCACTCCTCGGCCGAACCGTCCTGCTTCGGCACCGAGTTGATCAGACGGGCCAGTCCGTCGGCGAGGCTCTCCTCCGCGAGCGCGTACCGCTCCAGACCGACGAGGACCCTGACGGGCCGCTCCTCGTCGCCTTCCTCGTCCTGCGCCGGGGCGCCGGGCTCGTCCAGGGCGTCCTGGAAGGCCAGGGCCTCGCCCTCGGCCAGGGTGTGCTGCACGGCCCCATCGGCGTCGGGCACGCCCCGCTGCGCCAGCGCGGCGGTGAGCGCCGGCAGCTCCAGGGCCGTGTGCCCGGCCAGCGCCGCCTGCTCCAGGAGCCAGCCGGTGACCGCCCGCCCGCGCCGCTCGTCGTCCGGCCCGCACTGAGCGCCGAGCAGCGCCCGCGCGAACCCGTCGGCCTGCTCGGGCCGTACGCCGCCGACCCGCAGCAACTGCCAGGGGTCCGCCCGGAGCCGGTCGGCCGCCGCCTCGCCGAGCGCCGCGGCGGCCTGCGCGGCGAGCGCCTCGGGGGCACCGCCGTCGGCCAGCACACGCCGTACGGACTCGACGGTCTCCGGCGCGGGGGCCGACGGCGCGGCGGACGCCGGCGTCGGCTGCGGCCGGCGTACCGGCTCCGGGGCGGGGCGGCGCGGTGGCTCCGGCTCGCTGAAGACGGCGGCCGCGGGCTTCGCGCCGCTCTCCACGGCCCGTACGGCCGCGAGCAGATCGGCCGCCTTCCCGCTGAGCTTGGCCCCGCTGTCGATGGGCCCCCGCCGCTCGGCCTTGCGCCGCTCGATCCGCTCCCGCTCGACCCGCTGCGCGGCAAGCTCGGTCTCGGCCTCCGACGGCTGCGCCGCGCCGTCGCCGTCGTCGGCTTCCGACGGCTGCGCCGCGCCCTTGCCGTCGTCGGGTTCCGACTGTTGCGCCGCGCCGTCGCCGTCCTCGGCCTCCGACTCCTGCGCCGCTCCCTCGGCGTCCTCGGCAAGATCCGCGCTCTCACCTTCCGGGACCGAAGTGGCGGTCTCGCCCTGCGGCGCGGCCCCCGGCGTCCCCGGCTCGGTGTCCTCCGTGGTCTCGGGTGGCTCCGTGCTCACAGCATGCTCCAGTCGTGATCGGGATAGCGGTGCACGGGCGCCGACACGTCGTCGAGCGCCCGGCAGATCTCGTCAGGAAGACTAAGGGCCTCCACTGACAACGCTGCCGTGAGCTGCTGTGCGTTGCGCGCGCCTATGACCGGCGCGGTCACTCCGGGCCGGTCGCGGACCCAGGCGAGGGCGACCTGGAGCGGGGAGACGGCCAGCCCGTCGGCCGCCGTCTGCACGGCGTCCACGATGCGGCGCGCCGTGTCGTCGAGGTACGGCGCGACGAACGGCGCCAGATGCTCCGAGGCGCCACGCGAGTCGGCCGGTGTCGCGTCGCGGTACTTGCCCGTCAGCACGCCCCGGCCGAGCGGCGAGGAGGGCAGCAGGCCGATGCCCAGGTCCAGCGCGGCCGGCAGCACCTCGCGTTCCACACCGCGCTGGAGCAGCGAGTACTCGAGCTGGGTGCTGGCCAGCCGGGTGCGTATGCCGGGCGCCGCGAGCTGCCAGGTCGCCGCCTTGGCGAGCTGCCAGCCACAGAAGTTGGAGACGCCCGCGTAGCGCGCACGGCCGCTGCTGACCGCCAGGTCGAGGGCTTGGAGGGTCTCCTCCAGCGGGGTGTACGGGTCGAAGGCGTGGATGTGCCAGACGTCGACGTACTCGGTGCCAAGCCGGGTGAGCGAGGCGTCCAGCGCGGAGAGCAGATGGCCGCGCGAGCCGTCGAAGCGGCGGTCCGGGTCGGGGACGCTGCCCGCCTTCGTCGAGATGATCAGGTCCCGGCGCGGGACCAGCCCGTCCATGAGCCGGCCCAGCAGGTACTCGGCCTCCCCGTCGCCGTACACGTCCGCCGTGTCGACGAGGGTGCCGCCCGCCTCCCAGAACGTCTTCAAGAGGTCCGCGGCGTCGTGCTCGTCGGTGTCCCTGCCCCAGGTGAGGGTGCCGAGCCCGATCCTGGACACGCGCAGGCCGGTGCGGCCGAGATGCCTCTGCTCCATGAACGCCGAGATTACTGGCCAGAACCTGCCATGTGGGGGCCTGTGGATGAGCAGTTTTCAGGACCGTCACCGAGGATGCGGAAGGCCGCTCGCGCGACGCCCGCCACATCCGCCTCCCCGCCGGCCGCGGCCCGCGCTAAGGTCTGGTCCACAAGGGACGTTACTGATCGGTAAGGGGATCGGCCATGCAGCTCGGGATCAACCTCGGCTACTGGGGTGCCGGAATGGACGCGGACAACCTCGCCGTCGCACAGGAGGCCGACAGGCTGGGCTACGCCGTGTGCTGGGCCGCCGAGGCCTATGGGTCGGACGCGGCCACCGTGCTCAGTTGGGTCGCCGCCCAGACCGAGCGCATCGACGTCGGCTCCGCCATCTTCCAGATCCCGGCCCGGCAGCCGGCCATGACCGCGATGACCGCCGCGACCCTGGACTCGCTCTCCGGCGGCCGCTTCCGGCTCGGCCTCGGCGTCTCCGGGCCGCAGGTCTCCGAGGGCTGGTACGGCGTCAAGTTCGACAAGCCGCTGGCACGCACGCGTGAGTACGTCGAGATCGTCCGCAGGGCCATGACGCGCGAGCGCCTGACCTACGAGGGGCAGCACTGGACGCTGCCGCTGCCCGGCGGCCCCGGCAAGCCGATCAAGCTGACCGTGCACCCGCAGCGCGAGCACATCCCGCTGTACATCGCCGCCATCGGCCCCAAGAACCTCGAGCAGACCGGGGAGATCGCCGACGGCGCGCTGCTGATCTTCCCTTCCGCCGACCACCTGGAGGACACGACCGTCAAGTACCTGCGCGCCGGGCGGGAGAAGGCCGGCCAGACCCTCGACGGGTTCGACGTGTGCCCGACGCTGCCGCTCGCGGTCGGTGACGACAAGGACGTGGCCACGCTCGCCGACACCTTCCGCCCCTACACCGCGCTGTACGTCGGCGGCATGGGCAGCCCCAAGCAGAACTTCTACAACCAGCTGGCCCAGCGCATGGGTTACGAGAAGGAAGCCGCCGAGATCCAGTCCAAGTACCTCTCCGGCGACAAGCAGGGCGCCGCGGCCGCCGTACCGCAGGACCTGATCGACAAGACCACGCTGCTCGGCTCCGTCGACCGCATCGCCGACCGCATGAAGGCCTATGCCGCGGCCGGGGTCACCACCCTGTCCCTGGCGCCCGCGGGCTTCACGCTCGAGGAGCGGATCGCCTCGCTCCGCGCCGGCAGCGAGGCCCTGGAGCGCGCCGGGCTGGCGTGACGCGAGGGGGCCGTACGGCGGGGGATTTCAGCGGCCGTGGTGGGGGCTCGGGGGTCTTCCCCGCCACGGCCGTCACGCGATACAACGCGCGCCTGCCCACGCGGTTACGCCCCGTCGTGACCCCGATGGTCATTCTTTTGGCGGAGTTGTCCGTCGCAACTGTTGCGGCACCCCTCGCGTCGCATTTGACTCGTTCTTTGCGGAATCCTGCGGCGTCCTTAAGAGAGGTGCCCCACGATGCTTTCGGCGAAGAGCCTTTTCCAGGAGATCCTCGACAACGACGAGTCCTTCCGCCTGTTCTGCTCCATCGCGGCCAGCGGCGAGTCCCAGGGCGGCTGGGAGAACGCGCGTATCGCCGCGCTCGTACCCGACAGCGAGCGCGCCATGGCCCCCAAGATCACCCGGCACGGCGCGGACGAGGACAAGCACGGGCGGATCTTCAACGCCCTGCTGAAGAAGCGCGGCCTGCAACCCGTCCCCGTCCCGCACGAGACCGACTACACGATGCTCCTGGAGAAGCACGGCATCGGTCTCGCCCACGAGAAGCTCAAGGCGGACAAGCCGCTCACGGTCGAGGACATCATCACCTACCTCGCGCACAGCCGGGTCACCGAGCAGCGCGCCGCCGAACAGATGATCATGCTCCGCAAGCACTTCGCGGACCACCCCGTGATCGGCAAGGGCGTGCGGATGATCTCCAACGACGAGGACAACCACCTCGCCTACACGCACGAGGAACTGCTGCGCTTCGCGGCCGCCGGGCACGGCCGGCTGATCCAGGCCACGCTGCGTGAGTGCGCCCTCGCCGAGATCCGCATCTACCGGGACGTCAGCCTCGCCGTCATGGACCACATGGGGCGCATCCTCGGCTGGCCGCGGGCGAAGGCGGCCGTGCTCGCCGCGGGCATCCACGCCGTGTACGCCTGGGAGCGGGTCGCGGGCTGGCGGCGCATGGTGTCCCTGAAGATGCCGCAGCGGCGCGACGCCCTCGGCGGACCCGCCACCTCCGCACCCGAGTTCGCGTGACGACGACCGAGGTAACGACGACCGAGGCGACGGCTACAGCCAGCCCCGGCGCTTGAACAGCCGGAACAGCAGTACCTCCAGGGCGGCCATGCCCAGGATCAGCACCGGATACGAAGCGAGCCAGTGCAGCTCCGGCATGTGCTCGAAGTTCATGCCTTAGATCCCCGCGATCATCGTGGGGACCGCGGCCATGGCCGCCCACGCGGAGATCTTCCGCATGTCGTCGTTCTGCCGGACGCTCATCTGCGCCAGATGCGCAGACAGGACGTCGGAGACCAGCCGGTCCAGGCCCTCGACGGACTCGTTCACGCGCGTGAGGTGGTCGCTCACATCGCGGAAGAAGGGCTGCGCCTTGTCGTGCACGAACGGCACCCGCGCGCCGATCAGACCCGTGCCCGCGAGCTTGGTCAACGGCTGGGCGAGCGGGCCGGTGGCCCTGCGGAACTCCAGGATCTGCCGCTTGAAGGCGTAGATGCGCGACGCGGTGTGCCGGGAGCCGCCGCCGGTCGGCGAGAACACCTCCGCCTCCAGCTCCTCCAGATCCCGGCCCAACTCGCCCGCCACCTCCAGATAGTGGTCCACCACCGCGTCGGCGATCGTGTACAGCACCGCCGTGGGACCGTGCCGCAGCATCTCCGGCTCGTCCTCCAGACGGTGCCGCACGACCCCCAGCGGGGCCTGTTCACCGTGCCGCACGGTCACCACGAACGAGTCGCCGACGAAGACCATGACCTCCCCGGAGGTGACGATGTCGCTCTTCGCCTCGTAGCCGACCGGCTTGAGGACCATGAACAGCGAGTCGTCGTACACCTCCAGCTTCGGCCGCTGGTGCGCGTTCAGGGCGTCCTCCACGGCCAGCGGGTGCAGCCCGAACTCCTCCGCGACCTGGTCGAACTCCTTCTCCGTGGGCTCGTACAGGCCGATCCACACGAACGCGTCGTCCTGCAGACGGCACTGATCCAGGGCGTCGGAGAAGTCCGGCGGCCCCTGTGTCCGGCGCCCGTCCCGATAGATGGCGCAGTCGACGATCACGGAGCGTATTCTCCCGCCCCGAGCGCCCGGACGCACCCGGTCGTACGCCTACCCTGGGCGGCATGCCCACGCTGATCCTGGTCCGGCACGGACGTTCCACCGCCAACACCGAGGGCCTGCTCGCCGGCTGGACGCCCGGCGTCGCCCTCGACGAGCGCGGGGCCCGGCAGGCCGCCGCACTGCCCGCCCGGCTCGCCGAACTGCCCCTCTCCGAGATCGTCACCAGCCCCCTCCAACGCTGCCAGGAGACGATCCGGCCGCTTCTCGAGGAGCGGGGACTGACCGCGCACACCGACGAGCGGATCGGGGAGTGCCACTACGGCGACTGGTCCGGCCGCAAGCTCGCCGAGCTGGGCGACGAGCCGCTGATGGAGGTCGTCCAGGCCCACCCGTCGGCGGCCGCGTTCCCCGGCGGTGAGTCGATGCGGGCGATGCAGACCCGGGCCGCGGAGGCCGTACGCGAGTGGAACGCGCGCGTGGAGCGCGATCACGGTGCCGACGCCGTGTACCTGATGTGCTCGCACGGCGACGTCATCAAGTCGCTCGTGGCGGACGCACTCGGTCTTCATCTCGACCTCTTCCAGAGGATTTCCGTCGAACCGTGTTCCATCACCGCGATCCGCTACACACGCCTGAGGCCGTTCCTCGTACGCCTCGGGGACACCGGTGACTTCGCGTCCCTCGCCCCGCGCGAGGAACCGCCGGCCGGCGACGCGACGGTCGGGGGCGGCGCGGGCGCACCGTGATCGTCGGGCGCAGTAGGGTGAAGCGGTCGCAAGTGCGCCGCACCCATCCACGACTCCAGGAGACAGGACGTGTCCCGTCAGGTGTTCCTCTACGACCCTCCGGACCGCTTCGTGGCCGGTACGGTCGGACTGCCCGGGCGCCGTACGTTCTTCCTCCAGGCCACCGCAGGCTCCCGGGTGACCAGCGTGGCCCTGGAGAAGACCCAGGTCGCCGCCCTCGCCGAGCGCATGGACGAACTGCTCGACGAGGTCGTACGGCGTAGTGGCGGCAGCGCCGCCGTCCCCGCCGTGGCGCCCACCGAGATCGCCGACTCCGGCCCGCTGGACACCCCCATCGAGGAGGAGTTCCGCGTCGGCACCATGGCCCTGGCCTGGGACGGCGAGGAACAGCGCATGATCGTCGAGGCCCAGGCCCTGGTGGAGCTGGACGCCGACTCCGAGGAGGACCTCGCCGAGGCCGAGGAGCGGCTGCTCCAGGACGAGGAGAACGGGCCCCCGATGCTGCGGGTCCGGCTCACCGGCGCCCAGGCGAGGGCCTTCGCCAAGCGCGCCCTGGACGTCGTCAACGCCGGGCGGCCGCCGTGTCCGCTGTGCAGCCTCCCGCTCGACCCGGAAGGACACGTATGTCCGCGCCAGAACGGATACCGCCGCGGAGCGTGACCTCGGTGCACCTGCTCACCGAGGGCGAGCTGACCGTGCGCGGACGCATCCGGGACGCGTCCAACGCGGCACTGTTCTGCACGGTCGCGCACGACGGGCAGCAGGCGTCCTGCGTCTACAAGCCGGTCGCCGGTGAGCGGCCGCTGTGGGACTTCCCCGACGGGACGCTCGCCGAGCGCGAGGTCGCCGCGTACGAGGTCTCCGAGGCGACCGGCTGGGGGCTGGTGCCGCCCACCGTGCTGCGCGACGGGCCGTACGGCGAGGGCATGGTCCAGTTGTGGATCGACGTGGCCGGCGAGGCCGAGCTGCTCGCCCTGGTGGACGGCGAGGAGCCCGGGCCCGGATGGAAGGCGATCGGCCTCGCCGAGGTCGGCGAGGGGAAGACCGCGCTGCTCGTGCACGCCGACGACGAGCGGCTGCGGCGCATGGCCGTCCTGGACGCTGTGATCAACAACGCCGACCGCAAGGGCGGCCACCTGCTGCCCACCGAGGACGGCAGGCTGTACGGCATCGACCACGGCGTGACCTTCAACGCCGAGAACAAGCTGCGCACGCTGCTGTGGGGCTGGGCCGGCGAGGCGCTGACCGGCGAGGCCGTCGAGGTGCTCGGCGGCCTGCGGGAGGCGCTGAAGGAGGGCGGCACGCTGGCCGTGCGGCTCGCGGAGCTGATCACCGCCGCCGAAGTGGCGGCCACGCGCGCGCGTGTCGACGCGTTGCTCGCCTCGGGCAGGCATCCGGAGCCGGGCGGGGAGTGGCCCGCCATTCCGTGGCCCCCCGTCTAGCAGCACAACGGCCGCTATCGGGCAAGTAGGCCTTCCCGGCCATCCGGACCGGTCCGGTTCGTGTACGGAACATCCGTCCGGTTAGGCTCAAGGCATGCATGCCTGGCCCGCTTCTGAGGTCCCCGCCCTGCCCGGTCAGGGCCGCGACCTGAGGATCCACGACACCGCGACCGGCGGTCTGGTCACCCTGAACCCCGGTCCCGTCGCCCGTATCTACGTCTGCGGCATCACGCCGTACGACGCCACCCACCTGGGGCACGCGGCGACCTACAACGCGTTCGACCTCGTTCAGCGCGTGTGGCTCGACACCAAGCGGCAGGTTCACTACGTCCAGAACGTCACCGACATCGACGATCCGCTGCTGGAGCGGGCCGAGCGCGACGACATCGACTGGGCCGCCCTCGCGGAGAAGGAGACCGCCCTCTTCCGCGAGGACATGACCGCCCTGCGCATGCTGCCCCCGCAGCACTACATCGGCGCGGTCGAGGCGATACCCGGCATCGTCCCGCTCGTCGAGCGACTGCGCGACGCCGGCGCCGCCTACGAACTCGACGGCGACATCTACTTCTCCGTCGAGTCCGACCCCAACTTCGGCGAGGTCTCCGGGCTCGACGCCGCCGCCATGCGACTGCTGTCCGCCGAGCGCGGCGGCGACCCGGACCGCCCGGGCAAGAAGAACCCCCTCGACCCGATGCTGTGGATGGCGGCCCGGCCCGGCGAGCCGAGCTGGGACGGCGGCTCGCTCGGGCGCGGCCGGCCCGGCTGGCACATCGAGTGCGTCGCCATCGCCCTCGACCACCTCGGCATGACCTTCGACGTCCAGGGCGGCGGCTCCGACCTCGCCTTCCCGCACCACGAGATGGGCGCCTCGCACGCCCAGGTGCTGACCGGCGAGTTCCCCATGGCCAAGGCCTACGTGCACGCAGGCATGGTCGCCCTGCACGGCGAGAAGATGTCGAAGTCCAAGGGCAACCTCGTCTTCGTGTCCCGACTGCGCCGCGACGGCGTCGACCCCGCCGCCATCCGGCTCGCCCTCCTCGCCCACCACTACCGGGCCGACTGGGAGTGGACGGACCAGGTGCTCCAGGACGCCCTGGCCCGCCTCGACCGCTGGCGCGCCGCGGTCTCCCGCCCCGACGGGCCGCCGGCCGAGGCGCTCGTCGAGGAGATCCGCGATGCCCTCTCCCACGACCTGGACGCCCCGGCCGCGCTCGCCGCCGTCGACCGCTGGGTCGCACGCCAAAGCGCCGAGGGCGGCACGGACACCGGCGCCCCCGGCGTCGTGTCCCGGGCCGTGGACGCGTTGCTGGGCGTCGCCCTGTAACGCTCTCCTCCGACACGGAAGGGCGCTTCCACCCCACGGGTGGAAGCGCCCCTTTGGTTCAGGTGCCGGTCGGATCGGTTCAGGTGCCGGTCAGAGCTGCTGGATCCGGACGCTGCGCAGCACGCTCGGCGACTGGGTGTCCCAGATGCCGATCACCTGGTGGCCGAACGCGAACGCCTGCTGGATCTGCTGGTGGATCTGCGGGTTCGGGTTGTTGAGCACCCGGAACTGGTTGTTGATGCGCAGGAAGACCTGGTGCGGCTGGCCCTGGAGCGGGTGGACGATGTCGATGAAGCCGTTCGCCACACCGGAGGCGAGGGCCTGGGCCTGCACCTGCTGGACGACCTGCTGAACCGCCGACAGCGCGACCTGCTGGAGCTGCTGCTGCATCTGCTGCTCGACCTGCTGCTCCTGCTGCTGCGCCCCGTAAGGCTGGCCGAGCTGCTGCAGCAACTGCTGGTACGGCTGCTGCTGACCGAGCTGCTGGAGCTGCTCCAGCGACCCGCTCATGCCGTACGGCTGCTGTTGCTGGTACGGCGACGTGCTCGGGAACTGCTGGCCCTGCTGTTGTCCCATGTGACTCATCTGCGGGGTGGTGCTCATGCGGGTGTCACCTTCCCTTGATGTGATGGGCTTGCCTTGGATGGGATGGCTTGCCTTGATGGGATGGGCTGCGTCAGCCGGCGATCACCAGGCCGACGATCTCGTCGTCCGAGAACCACACTCGGACATCGGGCCGTCCCCCCGCGAAGGCGGTGTGGACCGCCTGGCGGACTTCGGGGGACGGATGGTTCAGATTCCGCCAGTCGCCGGCCACGAACAGCCGGAGCCTGGGCGGAAGTTCGCGTGGATACGGCAGCAGCTCGTCCCAGTACCGCTCGGCCGGTCCGGAGCCGACCGCCTGCGGCACCAGATGGGTCACCGCCGCCTTGATGTCGGGCCGGTTGCCGATCCGCTGCGAGGCCGGCCGGCCCGGCGCGTCCTGCTGCGGGGAACCCGTCGCCCTGAGGACCGTACGCGCCCGCTCCGGGGACATCGGCAGCGCGCCGGCCGCCTTGAGCATGCCCTGCAGCGCGGCCAGCGCGCCGACCACGAGTGGCGAGGCGGACGACGTCCCCGAGAACGTGTCGGTGTACCAGGCGATCTCCTCGGGCCCGCCCTGAAGATCGCCGGGCCGGTCCCAGAAGCCGCCGGTGGTCGTCACCTCGCGCCCCCAGCCCTGCGCGTCGACCCGGGCGCCGTAGTTGGAGAACGCCAGCCGTGAGCGGTCCGGGCCGTGATCGCGGCCGTGGGTGCCGGGCGGCGGGGCGCCCGCGCCGACCAGGACCGCACCGGAGGACGGGTTGGACGGGTTGAACGGGTTGCGCCACGACTCGGGGAATTCGTCCGGCCGGCGCTCGTAGACGGCGTCGTCCAGCGACTCGGCGCCGTTGCCCGCGGCGGCCACCACGAGGACGCCCTTGGCGGTGGCATGGCGGACGGCGGCGTAGTCGTCCGGCCACCATTCGAGCGGGACGTAGCCGCGCTGGTCGTCGCGCTCGGCGTACTCGAACCGGGGCCCCGGGCGGTGCAGTTCGATCAGCACGATGTCGCCGGGGCCCAGCCGCTCGGCCGCCGCGTGGATCGCGGCCGCCGTGCCGATGCCCTGGAACGACGCGGCCGCGGTCACCGTCTCCGGCACGACGCCGGTGACGCCGAACTCGCCCCGGTCGCCGCCGATCACGCCGAGCACGGCGGTGCCGTGGTTGCGCCAGGCCAGATCGGTCAGCGGGGTGCCGACGACGACCCCGGCCAGCTTCTGCGCCAGGTCCTCGTGCCCCAGTTGCCAGGAGCCCTCGACGTCGATCACGGTCACGCCCTGACCCGCGCCGCCGGGCCGCTGCCAGGCCCAGTGCGCGTCGACGCCCTCGGGCGCCGCCCGCAGATAGCCCTGCCGGCCGCTGTAGTCGGGCGTGACGGGCGCGCCCTCCTTCAGGCGCCCGCTGCCCTCGCCGACCTGCCCGAGGGCGGCCGGTACCGCGCCGGGCTTCACATACGCCGTGTCGATCCCGGGCAGCGCGGCGATACGGGCCCGCAGTTCCTCGGCCCGGCGCTCGCCGCCGCGTGCCCGGTAGAACAGCGCCAGGTCGGGTGCCTGGGCCAGGTCCGTGGCCTGCTGAAGTCGCTCCTCGCTGCCGAACAGCGGCTCCAGCACGAGCTGTTCGTCGCTGAGGAACATGTTGAGGGCCGACACATCGGCGCCCGCCACCGACCGCACGCCCTCGGCCTGGGCCCGCAGCCGGGCCTCGGGACGGGCGACGACGATCAGTTCCCGCTCGGCTCCTCGATAGGTGAATCCCGCTCCGTCGGGCCCCGGCCCGGACGCTCCCGGGCCCTGCGCCGGCTCTGCCTGGTCGGTCATCGTCTGCCGCTCCCTTCGGTCCTGGGGTTGCCAAGTACGGGTGGTGCGGCGCGCCTTCGCAGGACAACCAAGCACGACCGGACCGGTCCGTCCAGACTTATTTCGCCAACTCGGTTTGAAAACAAGTTGAACTGGGCAACGTGTGCATTCCGGCCTGAAAGAGATGTCACAACACAATCGGGCCAGATGCTGTCCGGACGCTGTCGAGGGACTGTCTCGTGCTGCGGAGGCGACCGGCGTGTGATGGGGTGGACGAGTCAGTTCACCGTTGGACCAGCTCTCGGCCGGTCCTGTCCGCGGAAGGACGCACCGTGGCCCCCGAACACCGCTCCTTCGCACCTCGGCTCACCCGCCGCAGCCTCCTCACGGCCGGCGCCGCCACCACCGGCGCCCTCCTCGTCGGATCCGCCGGCACCTCGGCCGCGGCGGCCGAAAAGACGGGGCAGGCGACGGGAAAGACCCAGCCTGCCGTGATCCACCTCCCGAACGGCTTCCGCCCGGAGGGCATCACCATCGGCGGCGGACCGTACGCCTACCTCGGCTCCCTCGGCGACGGCTCGATCTACCGCGCCGACCTGCGCACCGGCGAGGGC
Source organism: Streptomyces sp. UG1 (assembly GCF_049974585.1). NCBI lineage: Bacteria > Bacillati > Actinomycetota > Actinomycetes > Kitasatosporales > Streptomycetaceae > Streptomyces > Streptomyces sp. UG1. The sequence goes on from NZ_JBNGGG010000010.1 coordinate 162,697, forward strand.
ACCGTCGTCTCGACCGGGCCCGGCACACCCTCGGTCGGCCTCAAACTCGACCACCGGGGACGCCTGTTCGTCGCCGGACGCGGTGAGGGCGCCCGCGTCGTGGACGCCCGCAGCGGAAAGGTCCTCGCCTCCTACCGGCTCACGACGGCGACCCCGACCTTCGCCAACGACGTGTTCCTGACCCCGCACACGGCCTGGTTCACCGACTCCTTCCAGCCCGCGCTGTACGCCCTGCCGCTCGGCCGGCACGGTGCGCTGCCGGACGCGGACGAGGTGGTGACGATCCCCCTGAGCGGCGACTGGAGCCAGGTCGCCGGCGAGGTCGTCAACGCCAACGGCATCACCAGCACCCCCGACGGATCGGCCCTGCTCGTCGTGCAGTCCGGCGTCGGCGGCCTGCACCGGGTGAACCCGCGCACCGGCGCCACCCGGCTCGTCGCCCTCGGCGACGCGGCGCCGCTCACCAACGGTGACGGCCTGCTGCGGATCGGCCGGACGCTGTACGTCGTGCAGAACCGGCAGAACGCGATCGACGTGTTCAAGCTCGCCGCCGACGGCCGCAGCGGCGTCTTCCGGCGCCGTATCACCGACCCGCTGTTCGACGTGCCGACCACGGTGGCCGCGTACAGGGGCCGGCTCTACCTGCCCAACGCGCGCTTCACGACGCCGCCGACGCCTCAGACGACGTACGACGTGATCTCCGTGCCCGCATGACGGCGAAGGGCGGTGCGCTCGCCGCGCACCGCCCTCCCATTTCGGCTCTCCGGCCTCAGTCCTCCGACGAGTCCTCGTCGTCGTCCCTGGCGCCCGGCTTCGGCGGCATCGGCGGGCGGGTGCGGTCGCCGGCCGAGGGGCCGCCGTCCCGGCGCCGCAGATACCGCTCGAACTCGCGGGCGATGGCCTCGCCGGACGCCTCCGGAAGCTCCGCGGTGTCCCGGGCCTCCTCCAGCGACTGCACGTACTCGGCGACCTCGCTGTCCTCGGCGGCCAGCTGATCCACGCCCACCTGCCAGGCGCGCGCGTCCTCGGGCAGCTCGCCCAGCGGGATGCGTACGTCGATCAGGTCCTCGAGCCGGTTGAGCAGGGCCAGCGTCGCCTTCGGGTTGGGCGGCTGCGACACGTAGTGCGGTACGGCCGCCCAGAGGCTGACCGCCGGCACGCCCGCGTGCGTGCAGGCCTCCTGGAGGATGCCGACGATGCCGGTGGGGCCCTCGTACTTGGTCTCCTCCAGATCCATGCGGCGGGCCAGGTCCGCATCGGACGTGGTGCCGCTGATCGGGACCGGACGCGTGTGCGGGGTGTCGCCGAGCAGGGCGCCCAGGATGACCACCAGCTCCACACCCAGTTCGTGCGCGAAGCCGAGGAGCTCGTTGCAGAACGAGCGCCAGCGCATGGAAGGCTCGATACCTCGGACGAGTACGAGATCGCGCGGCTTCTCACCGCCGACCCGGACCACCGACAGGCGGGTCGTCGGCCACGTGATCTTGCGGACGCCCGCGTCCATCCACACCGTGGGGCGGTTTACCTGGAAGTCGTAGTAGTCCTCGGCGTCCAGCGCCGCGAACACCTCGCCCTTCCACTCCTTGTCCAGATGCGCGACCGCGGTGGAGGCGGCGTCGCCGGCATCGTTCCAGCCCTCGAACGCGGCCACCATGACCGGGTCGATCAGCTCGGGAACCCCCTCGAGCTCGATCACCCAGCGCCTCCTTCCGACGTGCCCTCGCCTGACGAACCAACCTTACGGCGTGCGGCGGGGGCGCCCGCAGCCCCCTTGCACGGGGGAGTGAACGGATCACTGCCCCGTTCGCCACCCCGGAACACCCCGCAAGGTTGCGCTCACAGCGTCGAGCGCAGCCATTGCTCCACGCTCGCGATGTGCACCGTCGCCCACGAGCGCGCCGCCTCCGCGTCCCGGTCCCGCAGGGCCGCCAGGATCGCGCGGTGTTCGTGCAGGGTCCGGCTGACCGCGTCCTCCTGGGTCAGCCCCCGCCAGACGCGCGCCCGCGTGGTCGGCCCGGACAGGCCGTCCAGGAGCGAGCACAGCACGGAGTTCCCGGAGCTCTGCACGATGCCCCGGTGGAACTCCAGGTCGCAGGCGACGAGCTCCTCCACCGACGGGTCGTCGCCGAGCTTGTCCAACTGGTTCGCCAGCGCGTCCAGTTGCTGCTCGCTGATCCGCGACGCGGCCATCGCCGTGGCCGCCGGCTCCAGGATGCGGCGCACGGCGAGGAACTCCAGCACCGTGTCGTCGCGGTGGAAGTCGACGACGAAGCTCAGCGCCTCCAGCAGCAGTTGCGGATCCAGGCTCGTGACGTAGGTGCCGTCGCCCTGCCGTACGTCCAGGATCCGGATCAGCGACAGGGCGCGCACGGCCTCCCGCAGGGAGTTGCGGGACAGCCCGAGCTCGGCGGCCAGCTCGCTCTCCTTGGGGAGTCGGTCCCCGGGGCGCAGCGCGCCGGAGACGATCATGCCCTTGATCTTCTCGATCGCCTCGTCGGTCACTGCCATGGCCGGCCTCCCTGTCGTTCAGGATGTCGGGCGAGACATCCGATCACTCGGACCCATTATGTGCGAGTGACCTCGTTGTGGAGCGAGGCCTGTGAAAGGGCATGCGGAAGGGGCATGCAGAACGGGCATGCGGACGGGGCGGCTCCATCGGCGCGGAGCCGCCCCGTCCGGCGTGGCCGGCCCCGGTGCGGAAGGGGCCGCCCTCGTGCGGTCCGGCCTGGTCAGGGAGGTGGCCGGACCCGGCGCCGGCAGAGGCTCATCCGGCGAAAACCTCATCCGGCGCTACGAGGTCACTTCTTGTCGAGCAGGTCCTGCACCTTCGCCCGCACGTCGTCCGTGGCCAGGCCCCGGATCGTCAGCGTCGTACGGCGGCGCAGCACGTCGTCCTGCGTCTCGGCCCACTCGTTGTCCCGGGCGTAGACGACCTGGGCCCAGATCTCCGGGGCGTCCGGGTGAACGCGCTCGCCCAGTTCCGGGTTCTCGTTGGCGATCCGGGCGATGTCGAAGGCCAGGGAGCCGTAGTGGGTCGCCAGGTGCTTCGCCGTGTCGGCCGCCATGCGCGGACCCGGCGCCGGGCGGTCGGTCAACAGCCGGTGGGCGACCGCACGCGGGTTGGCGATGCCCGGCAGCGGCAGCTTCTTCGGCAGCGAGGCGATGGGCTCGAAGTCGTCGCCCAGCGGGGCGCCCGGCAGGGACTCCAGCTTCTTCATGATCGTGCGCCCGATGTGCCGGAAGGTCGTCCACTTGCCGCCCGCGACGGACAGCATCCCGCCCCGGCCCTCGGTCACGACCGTCTCGCGCTTGGCCTTCGCGGTGTCACCGGGACCGCCCGGCAGCACCCGCAGACCCGCGAACGCGTACGTGATCAGATCCCGGTCGAGCTGCTGGTCCCGGATGGAGAACGCGGCCTCGTCCAGGATCTGGGCTATGTCCTTGTCGTTGACCCCGACGTCCGCCGGGTCGCCCTCGAACTCCTCGTCCGTGGTGCCCAGCAGGAGCATGTCCTCCCAGGGCAGGGCGAAGGTGATGCGGTACTTGTCGATCGGGGTGGCGAGCGCCGCCTTCCACGGCGAGGTCCGCTTCAGGACCAGGTGCGCGCCCTTGGACAGCCGGATCGACGGGGCGGCGTTCGGGTCCTCCAACCTGCGCAGGTGGTCGACCCAGGGCCCGGTCGCGTTCAGCACCAGACGGGCGCTCACCCCGAACTCGTCACCGGACAGGCGGTCCTTCAGCTCCGCTCCGGTCACCCGGCCCTTGGTGAAGCGCAGGCCGGTGACCTCGGCGTGGTTGAGCACGACCGCGCCCGCCTCGACGGCCGCGCGGACCGTCATCAGCGCCATGCGCGCGTCGTTCATCTGGTCGTCGCCGTACACGGCCACGGCCTTGAGGTTGTCGGTGCGCAGCTCGGGCACGTCCTGCGCCGCCTTGGCGGGGGACAGGAGGTGACCGACGCCGTCACCGAACGCGGACAGCGCGGAGTAGGCGAAGACGCCCGCCCCGAGCTTCGCAGCGCCGTGCGGCCCGCCCTTGTACACGGGGAGGTAGAACGTGAGCGGGTTCGCCAGGTGGGGAGCCACCTGACGGGAGACCGCACGGCGCTCGAAGTGGTTCTCCGCCACCAGCTTCACCGCGCCGGTCTGCAGATAGCGCAGACCGCCGTGGAGCAGCTTGGAGGAGGCGGACGAGGTGGCGCCGGCGAAGTCGCCGGCGTCGACCAGAGCCACCCTGAGGCCGGACTGCGCGGCGTGCCAGGCGGTGGAGATGCCCAGGATGCCGCCGCCGATCACGAGAAGGTCGTACGACGCCTTGGCGAGCTGCTCCCGGGTCTCGGCGCGGCTCGGGCCTACGCCGGAGGCCGGGCGCGTGCCCAGGGCAGGCACGGACTGCAGGGTGGACTGACTGGTCATTTCGGGTTCTTACTCCTCATCAGAGCTCGCGGCAGAGCTTTCGTGGGCCCTTGTCAGCTCTCGTCGTCCTCGATCCAGCCCATGGTCCGGTCGACGGCCTTGAGCCAGTTCTTGTACTCGCGGTCGCGGGTCTCCGCGTCCATCTGGGGGGTCCACTCGGCGGCCCGGCGCCAGTTGGCGCGCAGCTCGTCGGTGCTGGACCAGAAGCCGACGGCGAGACCGGCGGCGTAGGCGGCGCCGAGGCAGGTGGTCTCGGCGACCATCGGGCGCACCACGGGGGCGTCCAGGACGTCGGCGAGGGTCTGCATCAGCAGGTTGTTGGAGGTCATGCCGCCGTCGACCTTGAGGGCCACCAGCTCGTCGCCGGAGTCCTTGACCATGGCGTCGGCGATCTCCCGGGTCTGCCAGGCGGTGGCCTCCAGGACGGCGCGCGCGAGGTGCGCCTTGGTGACGTACCGGGTCAGGCCGGCTATCACACCGCGGGCGTCGGAGCGCCAGTGCGGGGCGAACAGGCCGGAGAAGGCCGGCACGAAGTAGGCGCCGCCGTTGTCCTCGACCGAGAGCGCCAGCGTCTCGATCTCGGCGGCGGTGGAGATCAGGCCCATCTGGTCGCGCATCCACTGCACCAGCGAGCCGGTGACGGCGATCGAGCCCTCGAGCGCGTAGACCGTCTTCTGGTCGCCGATCTTGTAGCCGACGGTGGTCAGCAGGCCCGCGTAGGAGTTGATGATCTTGTCACCGGTGTTCATCACCATGAAGGTGCCGGTGCCGTACGTCGACTTGGTCTCGCCCTCGGCGAAGCAGGTCTGGCCGAACAGGGCCGCCTGCTGGTCACCGAGCGCGGAGGCGACCGGGATGCCGCCGAGCAGGTCGCCCAGCTTGCCGCCCTTGATCTCGCCGTAGACCTCGGCCGAGGAGCGGATATCGGGCAGGATCTGCAGCGGCACGCCGATCGACTCGGCGATCTTCTCGTCCCACTCCATGGTGTGCAGGTTCATCAGCATGGTGCGGGAGGCGTTGGTGACGTCGGTGACGTGCTTGCCGCCGTCGGCACCGCCGGTCAGGTTCCAGATGACCCAGGTGTCCATGGTGCCGAAGAGGATGTCGCCGGCCTCGGCGCGCTCCTTGAGGCCCTCGACGTTGTCCAGCAGCCAGCGGGCCTTGGGACCGGCGAAGTAGGAGGCGAGCGGAAGGCCGGTCTCACGGCGGAAGCGGTCCTGGCCGACATTGCGGCCGAGCTCCTTGCAGAGGGCGTCGGTGCGGGTGTCCTGCCAGACGATGGCGTTGTGGACGGGCTCACCGGTGTTCTTGTCCCACAGCACGGTGGTCTCGCGCTGGTTGGTGATGCCGATGGCCTTGATGTCGTCGCGGGTGATGCCGGCCTTGTCGATGGCTCCGGCGACGACCTCCTGGACGTTGGTCCAGATCTCGGTGGCGTTGTGCTCGACCCAGCCCGGCTTCGGGAAGATCTGCTCGTGCTCCTTCTGGTCGACGGAGACGATACGGCCGTCGCGGTCGAAGACGATGCAGCGGGAAGAGGTCGTGCCCTGGTCGATGGCTGCGATGAAGGGGCCGGCGGTGTGGGCGTCGGTCACTGTTAGCTCCTGGAAGTTCCGTGGTTATGGGGCTTTACGTACGGCGCGCGCCGAGAGTTTCGGCTTTTCTCACCCGGACGGGTGAACCTCACTGTTCCCAACTGTTTCTAGGCGAACGCGACGTTGTAGATGCCTGCCGCGACGGCGCCGCCGACGAGCGGACCGACCACCGGGATCCAGGCGTAGCCCCAGTCGGAGCCGCCCTTGTTGGGCAGGGGCAGAAGGGCGTGCACGATGCGCGGACCGAGGTCACGGGCCGGGTTGATCGCGTAGCCGGTCGGGCCGCCGAGGGACAGACCGATGGAGACGACGACGAGCGCGGTGATCAGGGCGCCCAGCGGGCCCAGGCCGTTGCCGTCGTTGTTCAGGCCCTGGGTGAGGACCGCGAGCACCAGCACGACGGTGCCGATGATCTCCGTGAGCAGGTTCTGCACCGTGTGCCGGATCTCGGGACCGGTGGAGAAGATGCCCAGGACCGGGCCGGCGCCCTTCTCCTGGGCCTCGACGGCCTTGGCCGCCGTGGCCTGCGCGCCCGGACCGCCGACGATCTCCCTGTCGGTGAGGTGGGCGTTGAACTGGCCGTAGTAGGCGACCCAGACCAGGGCCGCGCCGATCATGGCACCGAGGAGCTGTCCGGCGAAGTACGTCGGAACGTTGCTCCAGTCGCTGTCCTTGATCGCGAGCGCGACGGTCACGGCCGGGTTGAGGTGGGCGCCGGACAGCGGCGCCGAGGTGTAGACCGCCGTGAGCACTGCGAAGCCCCACCCGAAGGCGATGGCGAGCCAGCCGGCGTTGCGGGCCTTGGAGGCCTTGAGCGTCACGGCGGCACAGACGCCGCCGCCGAGCAGGATGAGTAGGGCGGTACCGATGGTCTCGCCGATGAAGATGTCGGAGCTGGACACCCGCGACTCCTTTGTCCTTCGTCCAGGGGAAGCCGAACCCCGGGTCCCTCCGGTGGTTCGCGTTGCCCTCGGGGGTGAGAGCGATGCCGGCCCTTGGCACTGTCACACTCTAGCGCGTATTGCCGGTAGGTGTTCGACAATGCCGACCGATGGACGGGAGTCTTGCCCCGGCGTCGGGCGTGCGTCAAGAGCTCTGTCGTTGAATGCGCGATCGTTGTCGGTTGTGTTGATTTATCGACTTGCCGATGAACGGGTCGACGCATGGTGAAGGCCGGAACGCCCGCGACGTCCCGGCAACCGCTTTCGTCCCGTACGGGCGCTCAGAACCGCCCGGCGCCCAGATCCCGCGACACCGCGCGGGCGCAGTCCCGCACCGCCGCGATCAGCTCGGGCCGCAGTTCGCCGTCCCGGCACAGCCGCTCCACGGCACCGGTGATGCCGACCGAGCCCACCGGCATACGGCGCCGGTCGTGAATGGGGGCGGCCACGGAGGCGACGCCCTCCCAGGTCTCCTCGACGTCGGCGGCATAGCCACGCGCGCGTGTCATGTCGAGGATGTGCTCGAAACCGTCGAGATCACACACGGTCCGGTCGGTGAACGCCTTGCGGTCGGCGTCGATCGCCTCGCTGTGCGCGACCGGGTCGTACGCCGACAGGACCTTGCCCAGGGCCGTGGAGTGCAGCGGCTGCATGGCCCCGATCTCCAGCACCTGCCGGCTGTCGTCCGGGCGGAAGACGTGGTGGACGATCAGCACACCCTGCTGGTGCAGGACACCCAGATACACGCTCTCCCCGCTGGAGCGGGCCAGGTCGTCCGTCCACACCAGGGCCCGCGCCCGCAGCTCGTGCACGTCCAGGTAGGTCGTGCCCAGGCGCAGCAGCTCGGCGCCGAGCTGATAGCGCCCGGAGGCGTCGTCCTGCTCGACGAAGCCCTCCTGCTGCAGGGTGCGCAGGATCCCGTGGGCGGTGCCCTTGGCGAGGCCCAGCGAGGAGGCGATGTCCGACAGGCCGAGGCGCCGCTCGCCGCCCGCGAGGAGCCGCAGCATCGCGGCCGCCCGTTCGAGCGACTGGATGTTCCGTGCCATCGCCGTACTGCCTCCGTCCCGTTCGACCGTCGACCCCGCGACGTCGCTGCCGCCGTTCGGCAATGTCGAACACTACCGGTCGTTGCCGACCTCCCGCTAATGGTCGGCCGCTATCCACCCGCGCGTGTTGCCTCACCCCTAGCCGGAGATCGCCCCGGACGTCATCTCCGTCCCGCGTCGTGGACTGCCTGACCACTTCGGCGCGGTCCCGGCTACGCTGGCGGCGTGCGCCCGCTGCGGACGGACCCGTGGGGGGCGCAAAGCCGACAGCCGTCGCACTCCAGGGAGCCCTTTCATGGCCTCGTTGCCACCGACCCCTTCCGCCGACAGCCGGACCCGCGTGTCCGCCCTCCGCGAGGCGCTCGCCACCCGAGTGGTGGTCGCCGACGGAGCGATGGGCACCATGTTGCAGGCCCAGGACCCCACTCTCGAGGACTTCGAGAATCTGGAGGGCTGCAACGAGATCCTGAACCTGACCCGCCCCGACATCGTCCGCTCCGTCCACGACGCGTACTTCGCGGTGGGCGTCGACTGCGTCGAGACCAACACCTTCGGGGCCAACCACACCGCCGCGGCCGAGTACGAGATCGCCGACCGCGTGCACGAACTGTCCGAGGCCGGCGCGCGCCTCGCCCGCGAGGTCGCCGACGAGCACGCCGCCGGCGACGGCCGCCCGCGCTGGGTCCTGGGATCGGTCGGCCCCGGCACCAAGCTGCCCACCCTCGGCCACGTCGGCTACACCACGATCCGCGACGGCTACCAGGCCAACGCCGAGGGCCTGCTCGCCGGCGGCGCCGACGCCCTGATCGTCGAGACCACCCAGGACCTGCTGCAGACCAAGGCCTCCGTCCTGGGCGCCCGCCGCGCCATGGAGGCGACCGGCACCGAGGTGCCGCTGCTGGTCTCCATGGCCTTCGAGACCACCGGCACCATGCTGCTCGGCTCCGAGATCGGCGCCGCGCTGACCGCGCTGGAGCCCCTCGGCATCGACATGATCGGCCTGAACTGCTCGACCGGCCCCGCCGAGATGAGCGAGCACCTGCGCTACCTGGCCCGGCATTCGCGCACCCCGCTGCTGTGCATGCCGAACGCCGGTCTGCCGATCCTCACCAAGGACGGCGCCCACTTCCCGCTCGACCCCGAGGGCCTGGCCGACGCCCAGGACACCTTCGTACGGGACTACGGGCTGAACCTCATCGGCGGCTGCTGCGGCACGACCCCCGAGCATCTGAGGCAGCTCGTGGAGCGGGTCCGGGGCACCGCGCCCACCGAGCGCAGCCCGCAGCCCGAACCGGGCGCCGCCTCCCTCTACCAGACGGTCCCGTTCCGCCAGGACACCTCCTACCTGGCCATCGGCGAGCGCACCAACGCCAACGGCTCCAAGAAGTTCCGCGAGGCCATGCTGCACGCCCGCTGGGACGACTGCGTGGAGATGGCGCGCGAGCAGATCCGCGAGGGCGCGCACATGCTCGACCTGTGCGTGGACTACGTCGGCCGCGACGGCGTCGCCGACATGGAGGAACTGGCCGGCCGCTTCGCCACCGCCTCCACGCTGCCGATCGTGCTGGACTCCACCGAGGTCGACGTCATCCAGGCCGGCCTGGAAAAGCTCGGCGGACGCGCGGTCATCAACTCCGTCAACTACGAGGACGGCGACGGCCCCGACTCCCGCTTCGCGAAGGTCACCAGGCTCGCCCGCGAGCACGGCGCCGCGCTCATCGCGCTGACCATCGACGAGGAGGGCCAGGCCCGCACCCCCGAGAAGAAGGTCGAGATCGCCGAACGGCTGATCGAGGACCTGACGACGAACTGGGGCATCCTCGAGTCCGACATCCTCATCGACGCCCTGACCTTCACCATCTGCACCGGCCAGGAGGAGTCCCGCAGGGACGGCATCGCCACCATCGAGGCGATCCGCGAGCTCAAGCGCCGCCACCCCGACGTGCAGACCACCCTGGGCCTGTCCAACATCTCCTTCGGCCTCAACCCGGCCGCCCGCATCCTGCTGAACTCCGTCTTCCTCGACGAGTGCGTCAAGGCGGGCCTGGACTCGGCGATCGTGCACGCCTCGAAGATCCTGCCGATCGCCCGCTTCGACGAGGAGCAGGTCACCACGGCCCTGGACCTCATCTACGACCGCCGCCGCGAGGGCTACGACCCGCTGCAGAAGCTGATGGCCCTGTTCGAGGGCGCCACCGCCAAGTCGCTGAAGGCAGGCAAGGCCGAGGAGCTGGCCGCCCTGCCGCTGGAGGAGCGCCTGAAGCGGCGCATCATCGACGGCGAGCGCAACGGCCTGGAGGCCGACCTCGACGAGGCGCTGAAGGACACGCCCGCTCTCGACATCGTCAACAACACCCTGCTGGACGGCATGAAGGTCGTCGGCGAGCTGTTCGGCTCCGGCCAGATGCAGTTGCCGTTCGTCCTGCAGTCCGCCGAGGTGATGAAGGCCGCCGTCGCCTATCTCGAACCGCACATGGAGAAGTCCGACGCCGAGGGCAAGGGCACCATCGTGCTGGCCACGGTGCGCGGCGACGTGCACGACATCGGCAAGAACCTCGTGGACATCATCCTGTCCAACAACGGCTACAACGTGGTCAACCTGGGCATCAAGCAGCCCGTCTCCGCGATCCTGGAGGCCGCCGAGGAGCACCGGGCCGACGTCATCGGCATGTCCGGGCTGCTGGTGAAGTCCACGGTGATCATGAAGGAGAACCTGGAGGAGCTCAACCAGCGCGGCCTGGCGGCGAACTTCCCCGTCATCCTCGGCGGCGCCGCCCTCACCCGCGCCTACGTCGAGCAGGACCTGCACGAGCTGTACGAGGGCGAAGTCCGCTACGCCCGCGACGCGTTCGAGGGCCTGCGCCTGATGGACGCCCTCATCGGCGTCAAGCGCGGCGTGCCCGGCGCCAAGCTGCCCGAGCTCAAGCAGCGCCGGGTGCGCGCCAGTGCCGTGACCATCGAGGACGAGCGCCCCGAAGAGGGCCACGTCCGCTCCGACGTCGCCACCGACAACCCCGTCCCCACCCCGCCGTTCTGGGGCACCCGCGTCATCAAGGGCATCCAGCTCAAGGAGTACGCCTCCTGGCTCGACGAGGGCGCCCTCTTCAAGGGCCAGTGGGGCCTGAAGGAGGCCCGCAGCGGCGACGGACCGTCGTACCAGGACCTCGTCGAGACCGAGGGCCGCCCGCGGCTGCGCGGACTGCTCGAGAAGCTCCAGACGGAGAACCTCCTCGAAGCGGCCGTGGTCTACGGCTACTTCCCGTGTGTCTCCAAGGACGACGACCTGATCCTGCTGGACGAGCACGGCAACGAACGCACCCGTTTCACCTTCCCGCGCCAGCGCCGCGGCCGCCGGCTGTGCCTGGCGGACTTCTTCCGCCCGCAGGAGTCCGGCGAGACCGACGTCGTGGGCCTCCAGGTCGTCACCGTGGGCTCGCGCATCGGCGAGGAGACCGCCCGGCTCTTCGAGTCGAACTCCTACCGCGACTACCTCGAACTGCACGGCCTGTCGGTGCAGTTGGCCGAGGCGCTCGCCGAGTACTGGCACGCGCGCGTGCGCTCCGAGCTGGGCTTCGCCGGTGAGGACCCGGCCGACATCGAGGACATGTTCGCGCTGCGCTACCGGGGCGCCCGCTTCTCGCTGGGCTACGGCGCCTGCCCCAACCTGGAGGACCGGTCCAAGATCGCCGACCTGCTCCAGCCCGAGCGCATCGGCGTCCACCTGTCCGAGGAGTTCCAACTGCACCCCGAGCAGTCCACGGACGCCATCGTCATCCACCACCCGGAGGCGAAGTACTTCAACGCCCGATAGGCGTCGGCGCAGGTCGCAGCGGTCCCCGGGGTCCTAAAGGTGTGCCCCGACGCACATCTTTCAAACCAGGCGCTTCGCCACCGCACGTCGTACACTGGACGGTCCACCGCAGGCCGGTTCCCCTCGTGGGAGCCGGCCTGTCCGCCCCTCAAGGAGGTGCGCCAGGATGACCAGCACGGTCCCCGCGCCAGTAACCCGCACGGCCGACGGGTCGGCCCTTCAGGCCGTACTCCTCGACATGGACGGCACCCTGGTGGACACGGAGGGCTTCTGGTGGGATGTCGAGGTCGAGATCTTCGCCGGCCTCGGTCACACCCTCGACGACTCCTGGCGCCATGTGGTGGTCGGCGGCCCCATGAGCCGCAGCGCCGGCTTCCTGATCGAGGCCACCGGCGCCGACATCGCGCTCGCCGAGCTCACGGCGCTGCTCAACCAGGGCTTCGAGGACCGCATCGACCGGGCCCTGCCGCTGATGCCGGGCGCGGCCCGGCTGCTGGCCGAGCTCGCCGCGTACGAGGTCCCCACGGCCCTGGTCTCCGCCTCGCACCGGCGCATCATCGACCGTGTGCTCACCTCGCTCGGCCCCCAGCACTTCGCGCTGACCGTTGCCGGTGACGAGGTGCCGCGCACCAAGCCGCACCCGGACCCGTATCTGCTCGCCGCGTCCGGCCTGGGCGCCGAACCCGCCAGATGCGCGGTCGTCGAGGACACCGCGACCGGCGTCGCCGCCGCCGAGGCCGCCAGCTGCCAGGTGGTGGCCGTACCGTCCATCGCGCCCATCACCCCGGCCGCCCGGCGCACCGTGGTGAACTCTCTCGAAGAGGTCGATCTGGCATTTCTGCGTGGGCTGATGGCCGCCTGACAACACAAATGCGACCCCTTGTTCACCCAGCGTGCAACATCGATAACGCGGGAATTCCGAAGGGAAATTCGAGGGCACCGGATGGCTGAATTCCGGCGCCCTCGAAGACTGTTCAGTTTGTGATGTTCGCCACTCGATCGGGGGTCGACAGAAGCCCTCTCGAGTGCCCCACGCCCCCTGAAGAGAGCTTCGAGCGCACCCTTGTGTCCCGATTGATGGGAGGGTGCACGAATCCTTCCGGCGTCAGCCTTTCTTTGTGTCCGCGCCCGGTTCCGCTCCGTGATGGGGCCTCAACTCCGGTCGCATCGAACCCTGCTGCGGGCGCGGACTAACCTCGTCGCGAGAACATCGCACTTACCCCGTGATCCGCTGCGACACCCCTGCATGCCGGGTACACGGAGTCGACCGCTGGAGAAACCCGAGCATGAACCGCAAGACTTTGGTGCTGCCGGCCGTCATCGGCCTGCTCGCGCCGGTTCTCGCCGCCTGCGGCGGAACCGACAGCGGCAGCGACAGCGGCGACGCGATCGTCGTCGGCACCACGGACGCGTTCACTGCCTCGAAGGACGCTCCCGCCCCGCTCGACCCGGCCTACGCATACGACGTCGGCACCTGGAACATCCTGCGCCAGACCGTGCAGACCCTGATGATCCAGCCCCGTGGCGAGGGCGAGCCGGTGCCCGAGGCCGCCGAGAACTGCACCTTCACCGACAGCGGCAACGAGCGCTACGCCTGCACCCTGCGCAAGGACCTGAAGTTCGCGAACGGCGACGCCGTCACCGCCGAGGACGTCAAGTACTCCATCGACCGCGCCCGCTCCCTGAAGGCCGACAGCGGCGTCTTCGCGCTGCTGTCCACCATCGACACCGTCGAGACCCAGGGCGACCGCGAGGTCATCTTCCACCTCAAGACCGCCGACGCCACCTTCCCGTTCAAGCTGTCCACCCCGGTCGCCGGCATCGTCGACCCGGACACCTACGACAAGGACAAGCTGCGCGACGGCTTCGAAGTCGACGGCTCCGGCCCGTACACCCTCAAGGCCGAGGTCGACGACGACAAGCTGGTCTCGGCCGTGTTCACCAGGAACTCCCACTACAAGGGGAGCCTGAAGGTGAACAACGACAAGGTCGAGCTGCGCAACTTCGAAGGCGCCGACGACATGGGCACCGCCCTCGACAAGGGCGACATCGACCTGATGACCCGCACCATGTCGCCCGAGCAGATCCAGAAGCTGTCCGCCGACACCGACGACAAGGTCGACCTCGTCGACATGCCCGGCCTGGAGATCCGCTACCTGGCCTTCAACACCGACGACCCCACCGTCAAGAGCAAGGCCGTCCGTCAGGCGATGGCCCAGCTCATCGACCGCGGCGAGCTGGTCTCCAAGGTCTACGGCGCCCAGGCCGAGCCGCTGTACTCGCTGGTTCCCGCCAGCGTCACCGGCCACTCCAACTCGTTCTTCAACAAGTACGGCGACCCGAGCGTCGGCAAGGCCAAGTCGATCCTGGAGAAGGCCGGCGTCACCACCCCGGTGAAGCTGACGCTGCACTACACCACCGACCACTACGGCTCGGCCACCAAGAAGGAGTTCGAGCTGCTGCAGAAGCAGCTCAACGGCAGCGGCCTGTTCGACGTCGACATCAAGGGCGCCCCCTGGGCGACCTTCCGCCCCGCCGAGCAGAAGGGCGAGTACGAGGTCTACGGCATGGGCTGGTTCCCCGACTTCCCCGACGCCGACAACTTCCTCGCCCCGTTCCTCGACAAGGACAACTTCCTCGGCTCGCCGTACGCCAACAGCGCCATCCGCACCAACCTCATCCCGGAGTCCCGCCGCGTCGCCGACCGGCTGTCCGCCTCCGACAGCCTGACGGACATTCAGGACATCGTCGCCAACGACGTGCCGGTGCTGCCGCTGTGGCAGGGCAACCAGTTCGTCGCCGCCGGCGACGACGTCACGGGGACGGCGTATGCGCTCAACTCCTCCTCGACCCTTCAGTTGTGGGAGCTCGGCCGTGGCGTGAGCGGCTGACGTCTCTCCATGCCCGGCGCGCACGACAAGGCGCCGGGCACGGCCCGGGATCCGGGACGCGACCCGGGTTCCTCACATTCGACGACAAGGCACTCGTACGTGAACATGCGTAACCAGTGGCCGGTCCTGCCCGTCGTGGCAGGACTGGCCTCCGGCCTGCTGACCGGCTGCGGCACGGAGACGGGGGACTCCGGGGAGACCGGCTCCTCGGTGGTCATGGGGATGTCGGACGACGTCCTGGCCACCGACCCCGCCTCCGGCTACGACCCCGGCTCATGGCTGTTGTTCAACAACGTCTTCCAGTCACTGCTCAGCTTCCCCAAGGGCGCCGTGGAACCGCAGCCCGAGGCCGCCCGGGAGTGCGCCTTCTCCGACACCAAGGCGACGGTCTACCAGTGCACGCTCAAGGACGGCCTGAAGTTCAGCAACGGTGACGCGCTCACCTCGAAGGACGTCAAGTTCTCCTTCGACCGCATGCTGAAGATCAACGACCCCGACGGCCCCGCCGTCATGTTCCCGACCCTCGACAAGGTCGAGACGCCGAACGACGAGACGGTCGTCTTCCGGCTCAACACCCCCGACGCCACCTTCCCCAGCAAGATCGCCTCCGGCGCCGGCTCCATCGTCAACGCGAACGAGTACGAAGCCGACGCACTGCGCAAGGACGGCCAGGCGATCGGCTCCGGCCCCTACAAGCTGGACAGGTTCGACGACAAGGAAGCCGTCTTCTCGGTCAACGAGAACTACAAGGGCACCGCCGACGTACGGAACTCCGGCGTCACCCTGAAGTTCTTCCACGGCGACCAGGACGCCCTGAAGAAGTCACTGCTCGACAACGAGATCGACATTGCCTACCGAGGCCTCACCGCGGGCGACATAGCCGACGTCGAGAAGTCCGGCGGCGACTCGGGCGCCGAGGTCGTCGAGGGCAGCAGCGCCGAAGTCCAGCACCTGGTCTTCAACATGGACGACCCCGTCGCCGGAAAGCTCGGCGTGCGCAAGGCCATCGCCTACCTCATCGACCGGGACGCCCTCATCAAGGACGTCTACCAGGGCACGGCCACCCCGCTGTACTCGATCATCCCGGCCGGTATCAGCGGCCACAACACGGCCTTCTTCGACACCTACGGCGCCCGCCCCTCCAAGTCCAAGGCCGCCGACGCCCTGCGGGACGAGGGCATCGACGGCAAGGTCAAGCTGACCCTGTGGTCCACCCCGTCGCGCTACGGCCCCGCCACCGACGACGAGTTGAAGGCCATCGCCAAGCAGCTCAACGACAGCGGCCTGTTCGACGCCGACGTGCAGTCCGTCGCCTTCGACCAGTACGAGAAGGACATCGAGGCCGGCAAGTACGGCGTCTACGTCAAGGGCTGGATCCCGGACTACCCGGACGCCGACAACTTCACGGCCCCCTTCTTCGGCAAGGGCAACGTGCTCGGCAACAACTACAGCAACAACGCGATCACCGGCACGCTCATCCCGCGCACCGCGGCCGAGAGCGACCGCGCCGCGACGGACGACGACTTCGGCCAGCTCCAGGACATCGTGGCCAAGGAACTCCCCGTCCTGCCGGTCTGGCAGGCCAAGCAGTACGCGGTCGTCCGCGACAACGTCTACGGCCTGGAGTACTGCCTCGACGCCTCCACCGTGTTCCGCTTCTGGGAACTGAGCAAGGGCTGACAGGCGCCCGCCCCGGCGGCCGCACACACGAAGAGGGCGCCCCTTCCGAGGAGGGGGCGCCCTCTTCGCCGTAGCGACCCGGATCCCTACTGCGCGCCGGGGCGCACCAGACCGCTCTCGTACGCGTACACCGCGGCCTGCACCCGGTCGCGCAGCCCCAGCTTCGTGAGCACATGGCCCACATGGGTCTTCACCGTGGTCTCACTGACGAACAGATCGGCGGCGATCTCAGCGTTGGACAGGCCCCGCGCCACCAGCTTCAGCACCTCCACCTCACGCTCGGTGAGCGTGTGCAGCGTGTCCGGAACCGGCTCGTCGCCCGACGGCAGATGCGCGGAGTACTTGTCCAGCAGTCGGCGCGTGATGCTCGGCGCCAGCATCGCCTCACCGGCGGCGACCACACGGATCGCCTGCACCAGCTCATTGGCCGGGGCGTCCTTCAGCAGGAAGCCGCTGGCGCCCGCCCGCAGCGCCTCCACCACATACTCGTCGAGATCGAAGGTGGTCAGCACCAGCACCTTCGCCGGGCCGTCCCGCCCGGGCCCGGTGATCTGCCGCGTCGCCTCCACCCCGTCCATGCGGGGCATACGGATGTCCATCAGGACCACGTCGGGCTGCAGGGCCCGCACCTGATCGAGGGCCTGCAGACCGTCACCGGCCTCGCCCACGACCGCGATGTCCTGCTCCGCCTCCAGGATCATCCGGAAGCCGGTACGCAGCAGGGGCTGGTCGTCGACCAGTAGGACGCGGATGGCCACGTGAGTCTCCTTCGCTAGTCCGGCCCCATTCTGCCCTGCGCGCCACCCTCGGACTCGCCCGCCCTGACGGGCAACGGATACGGCGGGGGAGTGCCGCCGAATTCCGGGCAATGGGCCTGGTGGTCGCACCAGCCGCACAGCTTCGTCGGCCGGGGCCGCCAGTCACCCGACTCCGTCGCCGCCCGGATCGCGTCCCACAGCGCGAGCAGCTTGCGCTCGACCCGCTCCAGATCGGCCAGGACCGGGTCGTACGTCAGCACATCACCACTGCCCAGATAGACGAGCTGAAGCCGACGCGGGACGACCTTCTTCAGCCGCCACACGACCAGGGCGTAGAACTTCATCTGGAACAGCGCGCCCTCGGCGTACTCCGGCCGGGGCGCCTTGCCCGTCTTGTAGTCGACGATCCGCACCTCACCCGTGGGCGCCACGTCGACACGGTCGATGATCCCGCGCAGCCTCAGCCCCGAGTCCAGCTCGGCCTCCACGAACAGCTCGCGCTCGGCGGGCTCCAGCCGCGTCGGATCCTCCAGCCCGAACCACCGCTCGACGAGCTGCTCCGCCTCACTCAGCCAGGCCGCGAGCCGCTCGCCCTCGGGATCGTCCGCGAACAGCTCCCCGACCTCCGGCCTGCTCTCCCGCAGCCGGTCCCACTGCCCGGGAATGAGCGACTTGGCCCGCGGAGCGGTCCGCTCGGCGGCGGGCGCGTCGAAGAGCCGCTCCAGCACCGCGTGCACGAGCGTGCCCTTGGTCGCCGCCGCACTCGGCTTCTCGGGCAGCCGGTCGATCACCCGGAACCGGTAGAGCAGAGGGCACTGCATGAAGTCGCCGGCGCGGGAGGGGGACAGAGAGGTGGGCGGTATCACGGGGAGGACGGGAGTGCCGGCCGGCGCTGCCGCCTCCGGGGCCGCGGCGGTGCCGGCGGCCGGCGCCGCGGCCTCACCCGCCCCGGCCGTCGCCGCCGTACTGTCCGCCCCCGCGGGGTCCTCGTCCCGCACCGGCCCTGTCACCGGCGCGACGTCACTGCCGCAGCCCGCCGCGGCGCCCTCCGTGCTCGTCTCCATGACCACAGACCTTACGGCCCACCACTGACAGTGACCCACCCCGACCGGCACCGCCGGGACACCGGCGAAATCTCAGGGGGGTGCCGGGGCGAAACGCGCCACGACGGCCGCATACCATCGACCAGAGACCCTTCCGCCCGTCAGGCGCGGAAGACGCTTCGAACGAGGGGACACCGTGGACGAGAGCGGCGGGAGCGGGCAGCCGCGGTCCGGCACCGACGAGTCGACCGAGCGCCGGCCGGACCGTAAGACCCCGGCCACCGACCCCACACGCCCCGACCCCACCCCGTCCGACGAACAGCCCATGGACCACCGGCGGTTCGACGGCACCGGGGACGACGCCGTGCCCGAGACCCCCGAGCACCGTACACAGGCCCCGGACGACTCCACCGCGAGCCGGACGCCCGGGGAGGGACCCACGGACGCCACGCGCGCCGAAGCCGGCACCGAACACCACCCCGCCGACAGCACCCCCGCACAACCGCCCTACGGCACCGAGGCCCGCCCGACCCTGCACGCTCCCACCGACGACAGCACCCCCACCCCCGCACAACCGTCCCCCGGCACCGAGGCCCACCCCACCCCGCACGCCCCCGCCGACGACCGAGCCTTCGCCCACTCCGGCACCAAAGGCCCGCCGCCACAGCGCCCCCGGGACCCCCGAGGCGGACTGCTGATGGGGCGGCCCTTCGGCGTGCCCGTCTACGTCGCCCCGAGCTGGTTCCTCGTCGCCGCGCTGATCACCTGGGTGTTCGGCGGCCAGCTCGACCGCGTACTGCCCGAGCTCGGCGCCGCCCGCTACCTCGTCTCCCTCTTCTTCGCGGTCGCCTTCTACGCCTCCGTCCTCGTCCACGAACTCGCCCACACCATCGCCGCCCTCCGCTTCAAGCTCCCCGTGCGCCGCATCCAGCTCCAGTTCTTCGGCGGCGTCTCCGAGATCGAGAAGGAGGCCGAGACACCCGGCCGCGAATTCGTGCTCGCCTTCGTCGGCCCCCTGCTCTCCCTCGTCCTCGCCGCCGTCTTCTACGGCGCCATGCAGACCGTCGAGCCCGGCACCGTCCCCGGCGTCCTGCTCGCCGGCCTGATGTTCTCCAACCTCATCGTCGCCGCCTTCAACCTGCTCCCCGGCCTGCCCCTCGACGGCGGCCGCATGCTCCGCGCCGTCGTCTGGAAGATCACCGGCAAGCCCATGACCGGCACCATCGCCGCCGCCTGGGTCGGCCGCGCCCTCGCCGTCTCCGTCCTCGTCGGGCTCCCGCTGCTCACCCAGTCCGGCGCCCTCGGCGCCGACGCCGTCGACAACGTCGGCATGGACACCGTCATGGACGCCCTGCTCGCCGCCATCCTCGCCGCGATCATCTGGACCGGCGCCGGCAACAGCCTGCGCATGGCACGGCTGCGCGAACACCTCCCGGAACTGCGCGCCCGCACCCTCACCCGCCGAGCCGTCCCCGTCGAGACCGACACCCCCCTGTCCGAGGCCCTGCGCCGCGCCAACTCCGCCGGCGCCCGCGCCCTCGTCGTCGTCGACGCCGACGGCAACCCCGTCTCCCTCGTCCGCGAGGCCGCCATCGTCGGCGTACCCGAACACCGCCGCCCCTGGGTCGCCGTCAGCGGCCTCGCCCAGGACCTCACCGACGGCATGCGCGTCTCCGCCGAGCTGGCCGGAGAGGAACTCCTCGACACCCTGCGCGCCACCCCCGCCACCGAATACCTCGTCGTCGAGGAGACCGGCGAGATCTACGGCGTCCTGTCCGCGGCCGACGTCGAGCGCGCCTTCGTGAAGGCCATGGCCCGCCCCTCCTAGCGCCGGGCTCAGTGGTCGGCGGCCCCCGCAAACCCCGGTAGGCTGGTCACATGTCCGAACCGACCGGTGCCGCCCGCAGGCGCGGGCCCTTCAAGGTCGGGGACCAGGTACAGCTGACCGACCCCAAGGGCCGCCACTACACGTTCACGCTCGAAGCCGGGAAGAACTTCCACACCCACAAGGGTTCCTTCCCGCACGACGAACTGATCGGCGCACCCGAGGGCAGCGTTGTCCGCACCACCGGGAACGTCGCCTACCTCGCGCTGCGCCCCCTGCTCCCCGACTACGTCCTGTCCATGCCCCGCGGCGCCGCCGTGGTCTACCCCAAGGACGCGGGGCAGATCCTCGCCTTCGCCGACATCTTCCCCGGCGCCCGCGTCGTCGAGGCCGGCGTCGGCTCGGGCTCGCTCAGCAGCTTCCTGCTGCGCGCCATCGGCGACCAGGGCATGCTGCACAGCTACGAGCGCCGCGAGGACTTCGCCGACATCGCCAGGCAGAACGTGGAGCGCTACTTCGGCGGCCCCCACCCCGCCTGGCAGCTCACCGTCGGCGACCTCCAGGACAACCTGAGCGACACCGACGTCGACCGCGTCATCCTCGACATGCTCGCCCCCTGGGAATGCCTGGAAGCCGTCTCCAAGGCACTCGTGCCCGGCGGCATCCTCTGCTGCTACGTCGCCACCACCACCCAGCTCGCCCGGACCGTCGAGTCCATCCGCGAGATCGGCTGCTTCAACGAGCCGACCGCCTGGGAGACGATGATCCGCAACTGGCACATCGAGGGCCTCGCCGTCCGCCCCGACCACCGGATGATCGGCCACACCGGCTTCCTGCTCACCGCCCGCCGCCTCGCCGACGGAGTCGAGCCGCCCATGCGCCGACGCCGCCCCGCCAAGGGCGCCTACGGCGAGGACTACGAAGGCCCCAACGCCGCCGGCGGCAGCGGCCGCTGAAGCACCCCGCACCGCATTCAACGTACAAGCGCTGTGGTCGAGTTCCCGGCACGACACCGGAACTCGACCACAGCGCCTCTTTGTTGACACGCCGCCAACAACCGACAACTCCGCGAGCCGCACACCCCGCCCACACCACCGGCCATCCGACATCCGGCACCGGAACTCCACACCCCTGCCGTTCCCCCGCACTGTGACGTGTGGCACGATGCTGGCCACCCACCCCCACCGGCACAGCCCTCACAGGAGACACTCCTAGTGCAGCAATCCGCCGTCCCGGAACTGGCACACACCCACACCCGGCCCGTCCACTGGCTCGCCACCGCCACAGCGGTCGCCGGTGTCGTGGCGCTCTCCTCGGTCCTCCAGCCCAACCCGGCGACAGCGGCCCAGACAGCAGGACCGGAGCCGCAGCACGCCCCCGCGGCCGCCGCGCCCCCCGACCCCGCGCACGTCGACTTCCCCCTCGAATGCGGCCCGGTGAAGGCGATCGTGGTGAAGAAGGCCGCCGGAGACCTCGACGGCGACGGCAGCCCCGAAACCGTGGCCGTCGTGCACTGCGACTCGCCCATGGGCACACCGCCCGACGGCGTCTACGTCCTCACCCGCGCCAAGGACACCGCCACCCCCCGCCTCGTGGCGACCCTCGTCGACCCGAAGGACAGCATCACCGTCAGTGACATCGCCGTCCGTGACGGAGCCGTCGAGGCCGACCTGCTCGGCTACTCGTCCGACGACGTTCCGCGCTGCTGCCCCGACGTGAAGGACAACGCGAAGTGGCAGTGGAAGAACGGCGCGTTCGCCCGCTCGGCACCCTCCGCCGCCCGCAGCGTCTGACCCCCGCCACCGAACGCTGTGAGAAATCAGACAGTCGTAACACCTCGTACAGGACTGGTCACTCGGCGTCCGGACCGAACACCTCCACCCTGTCCGAAACCCGACGCACATGGATGCACTCGCCCGGGCACTCCCGCGCCGAGTCCACCACATCGGTGAGAAGCGGCAGCGGCACGGGCGTTGTAGCCCCCCTGGCCTGCAAAAGCTCGTCCCCGGCGCCCTTCACGTAAGCCAGACCGTCGATGTCCAGCTCGAACACCTCGGGCGCGTACTGGGCGCAGATCCCGTCCCCGGTACAGAGATCCTGATCGATCCAGACCTCCAGCGCCTCACCCTCGACCCCGGTCGCCTGCTCCACGCTCATCTCTCCTACCGCTTCCTGCGCCGAGCCGAACGGGAATCCGGCCAGCTCTGACGGGTGTTGAACGCTTCGACCCTACCTTCGACTGGGTTCCAATCATGTGCGGTGGGTATTCCCCTGGCGTGAGGGAGAGCGCAAGGGTGAAGATCGGACACACCCCTACCGTCTTTGTGATCTAGGGGTTTCAATCGACACCCACCCAGGTAGGGTCTGGAAGCGTCCAGCTCCCCTTGGAGGAGGTGAGGACCGTGGCAGCCCACGACGACGACATGAACCGCGGCATCCGCCCGGGACGAGGGTCCGAGGACCCGGCCGGGCAGATCGCCTACCTTGAGCAGGAGATCGCCGTCCTGCGACGCAAGCTCGCCGACTCTCCGCGGCACACGAGGATTCTCGAAGAGCGGATCGTCGAGCTGCAGACCAACCTGGCCGGCGTGTCCGCACAGAACGAGCGACTCGCCAACACGCTCCGTGAGGCCCGCGACCAGATCGTGGCCCTCAAGGAAGAGGTCGACCGGCTCGCACAGCCACCGGCCGGCTTCGGTGTCTTCCTCGCCGCGAACGAGGACGGCACCGCCGACATCTTCACCGGAGGCCGCAAACTCCGCGTGAACGTCAGCCCGAGCGTCGAACTCGACGACCTCCGGCGCGGCCAGGAACTGATGCTCAACGAAGCGCTCAACGTGGTCGAAGCCATGGAATTCGAGCGCGTCGGGGACATCGTCACCCTCAAGGAGATCCTCGAGGACGGCGAACGCGCCCTGGTGCTCGGGCACACCGACGAGGAACGGGTGGTACGGCTCGCCGAGCCGCTGCTGGACGTCACCATCCGACCCGGCGACGCCCTGCTGCTCGAACCCCGCTCCGGCTACGTCTACGAGATCGTCCCCAAGAGCGAGGTCGAGGAGCTCGTCCTCGAAGAAGTACCGGACATCGGCTACGAATCCATCGGCGGCCTCGGCAACCAGATCGAAATGATCCGCGACGCCGTCGAGCTGCCCTATCTCTACCCCGACCTGTTCAAGGAGCACGAACTGCGGCCGCCCAAGGGCGTCCTCCTGTACGGGCCCCCCGGATGCGGCAAGACACTCATCGCCAAGGCCGTCGCCAACTCGCTGGCCAAGAAGGTCGCCGAGGTCACCGGCCAGGCCGCCGGCAAGAGCTTCTTCCTCAACATCAAGGGCCCCGAGCTCCTGAACAAGTACGTCGGCGAGACCGAGCGGCAGATCCGCCTCGTCTTCCAGCGTGCTCGTGAGAAGGCCAGCGAGGGCACCCCCGTCATCGTCTTCTTCGACGAGATGGAATCCCTCTTCCGCACCCGCGGCTCCGGCGTCAGCTCGGACGTGGAGAACACCATCGTCCCCCAGCTGCTCGCCGAGATCGACGGTGTCGAAGGCCTGCAGAACGTGGTCGTGATCGGCGCCTCCAACCGCGAGGACATGATCGACCCCGCCATCCTGCGCCCCGGCCGCCTGGACGTGAAGATCAAGATCGAGCGTCCGGACGCCGAGGCCGCCAAGGACATCTTCGGCAAGTACCTCACCGAACGGCTCCCGCTGCACTCCGAGGACCTCGGCGAACACAGCGGCAGCAAGGCGTCCACGGTCCAGAGCATGATCCAGACCGCCGTCGAGCAGATGTACGCCGAATCCGAGGAGAACCGCTTCCTGGAGGTCACCTACGCCAACGGCGACAAGGAAGTCCTCTACTTCAAGGACTTCAACTCCGGCGCCATGATCGAGAACATCGTGGGCCGCGCCAAGAAGATGGCGATCAAGGACTTCCTCGAGCACAACCAGAAGGGCCTGCGCGTCTCCCACCTCCTCCAGGCCTGCGTGGACGAGTTCAAGGAGAACGAAGACCTGCCCAACACCACCAACCCGGACGACTGGGCCCGAATCTCCGGAAAGAAGGGCGAACGGATCGTCTACATCCGCACCCTCATCACCGGAAAGCAGGGCGCGGACACCGGACGCTCCATCGACACGGTGGCCAACACCGGTCAGTACCTGTAAAAGACAGGGCGGCTGCGGGTGCCCAAACCGGGTACCCGCAGCCCACTGCTTTTCAGGCGGACGCTCGCAGGCGAGGCAATGACGCAAATGATCTCCCCACCAGGGCAAAGGCGCTCTAGGCTCTTCCGTACCGCCGAGTCGCGCAGTGCGGGGACGGGCACCGCACACGCAACCGAGCGCCAGCGGTACTTGTGCGGCGCCCACGACCGAGGGTGCCGCCGGGCAAGGAGGGCCGCATGACCGTACGGCGAGTAATGGGCATCGAGACGGAGTACGGGATCTCCGTCCCCGGCCACCCCAACGCCAATGCCATGCTCACCTCATCCCAGGTCGTCAACGCCTACGCGGCGGCGATGCACCGGGCCCGCCGGGCCCGCTGGGACTTCGAGGAGGAGAACCCGCTGCGGGACGCGCGAGGCTTCGACCTCGCCCGCGAGGCCGCCGACGCCAGCCAGCTCACCGACGAGGACATCGGCCTCGCCAACGTGATCCTCACCAACGGCGCACGGCTCTACGTCGACCACGCACACCCCGAATACAGCGCCCCCGAGGTCACCAATCCGCGGGATGCCGTGCTGTGGGACAAGGCCGGCGAGCGGATCATGGCGGAGGCCGCCGAACGCGCCGCCCAGTTGCCCGGCGCCCAGCCCATCCACCTCTACAAGAACAACACCGACAACAAAGGCGCCTCCTACGGCACGCACGAGAACTACCTGATGAAGCGGGAAACCCCCTTCTCCGACATCGTGCGCCACCTCACCCCCTTCTTCGTCTCCCGCCAGGTCTTCGCCGGAGCCGGCCGCGTCGGCATCGGCCAGGACGGCCACGAACACGGCTTCCAGCTCAGCCAGCGCGCCGACTACTTCGAAGTCGAGGTAGGCCTGGAAACCACCCTGAAGCGCCCGATCATCAACACACGAGACGAGCCCCACGCCGACGCCGAAAAATACCGCCGCCTCCACGTGATCATCGGCGACGCGAACCTCTCGGAGATCTCGACCTACCTCAAGCTCGGCACGACCGCCCTGGTCCTGTCCATGATCGAGGACGGCTTCATCGCGGTGGACCTGGCCGTCGACCAGCCGGTTCGCACGCTGCACCAGGTCTCGCACGACCCGTCCCTCAAGCGCCTGATCACACTCCGCAGCGGCCGGACACTCACCGCTGTCCAGCTCCAGATGGAGTACTACGAACTCTCGCGCAAATACGTGGAGGAGCGCTTCGGCGCGGACGCCGACGACCAGACCAAGGACATCCTGTCCCGGTGGGAGGACACCCTCAACCGCCTCGAGCGCGACCCCATGAGCCTCGCCGGCGAACTGGACTGGGTCGCCAAACGAGAGCTCATGGAGGGCTACCGCCGCCGCGACAACCTCGACTGGGACGCCGCCAAGCTCCACCTCCTCGACCTCCAGTACGCCGACGTACGCCCCGAGAAGGGCCTCTACAACCGTCTGGCGGCCCGTGGCCGCATGAAGCGCCTCATGGACGAGGACACCGTCGAACGGGCGAAGGCGAAGCCGCCGGAGGACACCCGCGCCTACTTCCGAGGCCGCTGCCTGGAGCAGTACGCCGACGACGTCGCCGCCGCCTCCTGGGACTCCGTGATCTTCGACCTGCCCGGCCGCGACTCCCTCCAGCGCGTCCCAACCCTCGAACCGCTTCGCGGAACGCGAAATCACGTCAAGGAGCTCCTGGACCGCTGCCGCACCGCGGAAGACCTGGTCAGGGTCCTGTCGGGCGGCTGAGCGGCCCATGGGTCATGCTGGCCGGACATCGGCTGAGCGGGGTGGAAAGCCCGGCGCACGGGAATCATCGAGGTGGTCCCCGTACGTTGGAGAAACTGCGGGGCCGATGTCAGACCCGGCTTGTAGGGTCTGATCATCACCGATCGGCAGGAAAGCCGACCTGTCGACCATGTCGGGCGAACTGAGCGGGGTGAGGGATATGGCAACCAAGGACACCGGCGGCGGACAGCAGAAGGCCACGCGTTCCACTGAGGAGGTCGAGGAGCAGGCTGCGGAAGCGCAGGCTTCTGAGGACCTCAAGGAGCGCCAGGAGAAGCTGAGCGATGACGTCGACTCGGTTCTGGACGAGATTGATGATGTCCTTGAGGAGAACGCCGAGGACTTCGTGCGATCCTTCGTTCAGAAGGGCGGGGAGTGATTTCACCTTCGCTTCAAAGGTGAAACGGAGACTCTTGGAGTGGTCGAAGAGCCGGAGTTGAGGCGCTGCTCGCGGTGCAAGCAACACTTGCCGAGGGCGGCGTTCGCAAGCAACAAGTCGATGCCCGACGGTCTCCAGGCGTACTGCCGGGAGTGCTCTGCTGAGTACTACCGGCAGCGCCAGGAGGCCAAGGGGAAGAAGGTGCGAGAGAAGGTTCCCGTCCCGCCAGGGCACAAGCTGTGCCCGCAATGCAGCCAAGTGAAGCCGCACTCCGACTGGGGGCGGAGCAAGTCCACGTCGGACGGCTGGGCGAGCTATTGCCGCGCATGCCGTGCGGAGCGCGACCGGGCGAGCCACTTCAAGCGCAAGTTCGGCCTCACTGAAGCTGAACGTGACGAGTTGATCGCCTCTCAGATGGGGCTCTGCGCGATCTGCCTGAAGGCCCCGGCCGTTCATGTGGATCACTGCCACAAGACGGGTAGGGTCCGTGGCGTACTGTGCTTCAACTGCAATTCCGGCCTCGGCCTGTTGAGGGATGACCCCGACGTGATCAACCGAGCTGCCGACTACCTGGAAGGAAACGTGTGGAAGCCAACACTCGTAGCACCGGGCGTCTACCAGCTGCCTTCCTGACGCCTGGGTCGTCCTCGTTCATGGACTTTCTCTCCGAGCACCAGCCGGAGATGTTGCCCGGTAAGCGTCAACTGCCGCCCACGCAGGGCGTGATCGAGGCGCCGCATGGCACGACGATCGTGGCCGCGACCTTCCCCGGAGGCGTCGTCCTCGCCGGTGACCGCCGCGCCACCATGGGTAACGTCATCGCCCAGCGTGATATCGAGAAGGTGTTCCCGGCGGATGAGTACTCCGCCGTCGGTATCGCCGGCACCGCCGGTCTGGCCGTCGAGATGGTCAAGCTCTTCCAGCTGGAGCTGGAGCACTTCGAGAAGGTCGAGGGCGCTCAGCTGTCGCTCGAGGGCAAGGCGAACCGGCTGTCGACCATGATCCGGTCCAATCTGGGCATGGCGATGCAGGGGCTGGCTGTCGTGCCGCTCTTCGCCGGGTTCGACGTCGACCGGGAGAAGGGGCGGATCTTCTCGTACGACGTGACCGGTGGTCGTTCGGAGGAGCAGGGGTTCGCCGCCACCGGCTCGGGGTCGATCTTCGCGCGCGGTGCGATGAAGAAGCTCTTCCGTGATGATCTGAGCGAGGCCGAGGCCACGACACTCGTCGTGCAGGCCCTGTACGACGCGGCTGACGACGACTCGGCGACCGGTGGTCCCGATGTCGCCCGCCGGATCTACCCGATCGTCACCGTGATCACCGAGGACGGTTTCCGTCGGCTCAGCGACGACGAGTCCTCCGAGATCGCGCGTTCCATTCTGGAGCGGCGTCTGGAGCAGCCCGACGGCCCGCGGGCCGCGCTGCTGTAGGCGGCGGGTTCGGTCTTATCAAGGTGATCCTGTGACTTCGACAGAAAGGGACGGATAACCGGTGTCGACGCCGTTCTATGTCTCACCCCAGCAGGCCATGGCCGACCGGGCGGAGTACGCCCGCAAGGGCATCGCCCGTGGTCGCAGCCTGGTCGTGCTGCAGTATGCCGACGGCATCGTGTTCGTCGGCGAGAACCCGTCCCGTGCGCTGCACAAGTTCAGCGAGATCTATGACCGGATCGGTTTCGCGGCCGCCGGCAAGTACAACGAGTACGAGAATCTGCGGATCGGTGGCGTCCGCTATGCCGATCTTCGTGGCTATACATATGACCGTGATGACGTGACCGCCCGTGGTCTCGCGAATGTCTACGCCCAGACGCTGGGCACGATCTTCTCGTCCGCGGCCGAGAAGCCGTATGAGGTGGAGCTGGTCGTCGCCGAAGTGGGGGAGACCCCTGAGGGCGATCAGATCTATCGGCTGCCTCATGACGGGTCGATCGTGGATGAGCACGGTTCGGTCGCGGTCGGTGGCAATGCCGAGTTGATCAGTAATTATCTGGATCAGCGTCATCAGGACGGTATGAGTCTGGCCGAGGCGCTGAAGCTGGCGGTGCAGGCGTTGTCCCGTGAGTCGAACGGTACTCAGCGGGAGATCCCGGCCGAGCGTCTCGAGGTCGCGGTGCTGGACCGTACGCGTCCGCAGTCGCGGAAGTTCAAGCGGATCGTGGGCCGCCAGTTGGCTCGGTTGCTGGAGGCCGGGGGTGCCGCTACCGAGGCCGAGAGTTCCGAGAATGGTGAGGACTCGGAGGAGTCCGGCGCCTCCGAGGAGTAGTTCCTTCGACCTTCGCCAGGTCTTCGCTTCGCCCGTATTGTGCCCCGGCCGCCCGCTCGGCTGGGGCGCAGGGCGTTCAGGGGGCTGTCAGGGGACGCTGGGGGGTGCTGTGGAGCCTCGTACGACGAGTTGGACGGGAATGTCGCCCTCCTCGGGTTCGCGGCCTTCCAGGACCGCCAGGAGGGCTTGCATGCCGCGTTCTCCGAACAGTTCGGCGTCGAGTCGGACGGTGGTCAGTTCGGGGTCGATGGCGGTGGCGAGGGCGAGGTCGTCGAGGCCGGTGACGGAGATGTCGTCGGGGATGCGCAGGCCGAGGCGTCGTACGGCCTTGTAGGCGCCGGCGGCGAGTTTGTCGTCGTCGCAGATGATCGCCGTGGGGCGGGGGCCTTTGGCGGAGAGGGCGGTGCCGGCGGCGGCCAGGGCGCCTTCGATGGCGATGGGTGCCTGGACGGTGAGCAGTGAGGTGCCGGGTACGTGGCCGATGCGTGTGGCGAGCTCGCGCGCGCGTACGTCGAAGGTCCAGGAGGCCACGTCGGCCGCGAGGTGCAGGAAGCGGCGGTGGCCGAGGCCGAGCAGGTGTTCGGCGACCTGTCGGACGCCGTCGGCGATGTCGAGGTTCACGGTCGCGGCGCCGAGGCTGCCCTCGGGGTCGCTGTCGAGCATGACGAGGGGGAGCTGGTCGCCGCGGATGGCGGTGAGGGCGTCGGCGGCCATGGAGGAGGCGATGACGCCGTCGAGGGCGGCTTGTGCGGAGGCGAAGGGGTCAGGAATAGGGGCGGCCCGCAAGGGCCTTCCTTTGAGGGTGGTGGTGGGCGACGGGCGGGAGGGGCCGATGCCTTCGGGGGAGGGGTAGAGGACGACGCCGAAGCCGTGCTGGGCGGCGATGCGGGCGGCGCCGGTGTAGACGCCGGCGAAGAACTCGGTGGTGAGAGCGGGGACCACGAGGAGCACGGTGCGGGTGCGGCCGAGGCGCAGGTTGCGGGCGGCGAGGTTGGGCCGGTAGCCGAGTTCGCGGGCCGCCTGGCGTACGCGTTCGGCTGTGGTCTCGGAGACGCGGCCGCGCCATTTGTCGCCGAGGACGAGGGAGACCGCGGCCTGGGAGACGCCCGCGGCCTGGGCGACGTCTCGGCTGGTGGGGCGGGTGCTGCCGGATGCCACCGTCCGCCTGCTCCTTCGTCTGGACTCGTGAACTGCGCTCATGGTACGTATGACGCACGACGTTATACGTAAAACTTGGTGGAGGGCGGCGCGGCTGATGACCGGCGCATACGTGGAGATCCTCAGGGCGAGGCATGCCGCCCGGCTGCTCGTCGGCACGCTCATAGGGCGGTTGCCGAACGCGGTGGCCCCGCTCGCGATCGTGCTGTTCGTGCGGGCGGAGGGCGGCTCGTACAGCCTGGCCGGGGCGCTGGCGGCGGTGTACGGGGTCGCCAACGCGGTGGGGCAGCCGCTGCTCGGGCGGCTGGTGGACCTGTACGGGCAGCCGCGGGTGCAGTTGCCGGCGGCGGCCGCCTCGGCGCTCGCGATGGCCGTGTTCGCCTTCGTGGGCATCGGCGCGCTGCCGGTGGCCTACGTGGCGGTGGTGGCCGCCGGGCTGTTCACGCCGCCGCTGGAGGGCGGTCTGCGGGCGCTGTGGTCGTCGGTCCTGCACAAGGAGGGCCAGGTGCACACGGCGTACGCGATGGACGCGGTGGCGCAGGAAGTCATGTTCACGGTGGGTCCGTTGCTGCTGACGCTGTGCGCGTCCCTGTGGTCGGCGCAGGCGGCGCTGCTGGTGCTGAACGTGATCGGGGTGCTGGGGGCGCTGTCGGTGGTGGTGTCGCCGCCTTCGCGCGCGTGGCGTTCGGCGCCGCGTGAGGCGCACTGGCTCGGGGCGCTGCGCTCGGCGGGGCTGCTGGTGCTGCTGGCCTCGTTCCTGTTCGTCGGCGTGGCGATGGGGTCGATCGCGGTGGCGGCGGTGTCGTATGCGGACGACAACGGCGGCGACGTGGTGTACGGCTGGCTGATGGCGGGCCTGGGCCTTGGCGCGCTGGTCGGTGGCACGGTGTACGGGGCGCGGCAGTGGGGCGGGGAGCCGGCGCGGCGACTGCGGGTGCTGGTGGCGCTTCTGGCGGTGTGTTACCTGCCGCTGATGCTGATGCCGGGTGCGGTCGCCATGACCCTGTTGGCGGTGCTCGCGGGGGTGTTCCTGGCGCCGTGCATCGCGTGTGCGTTCGTGCTGGTGGACCGGCATGCGCCGCGGGGGACGGTCACCGAGGCGTTCTCCTGGCTGGTGACGACGTTCACCGTGGGCGCGTCGGTCGGTACGGGCCTTGCGGGGCCGGTGGTCGAGGCGGGTGGGGCCTTCTGGGGGTTCGCCGTACCGGGTGCGGCGGGGGCGGTGTCGTTGCTGGTCCTGCTGGCGACGGGGCGGGTCCTCGCAGCTCCCGCCAGGGGTGCGGTGGTTGCGGCTTCATCGGAAAATGATCCAAACCATGCTGCCGAACCCCGTTTCAGCTCAGGGGATCGGGCGTAATGTTCAGTCATGGACCGCCGCATTTTCGGGCTGGAGAACGAGTACGGCGTCACGTGCACGTTCAGGGGACAGCGCCGCCTGTCGCCTGACGAGGTGGCGCGGTACCTCTTCCGCCGTGTCGTGTCATGGGGCCGCAGCAGCAATGTCTTTCTGCGGAACGGCGCCCGCCTCTATCTCGACGTGGGCTCGCATCCGGAATACGCGACACCCGAGTGTGACAACGTGACCGAGCTGGTCACCCACGACAAGGCCGGCGAACGCATTCTGGAAGGACTCCTGGTAGACGCGGAACGACGCCTGCACGAGGAGGGAATCGCGGGCGACGTCTACCTCTTCAAGAACAACACCGACTCGGCGGGCAACTCCTACGGTTGCCACGAGAACTACCTCGTGGCGCGGCACGGGGAGTTCTCCCGGCTCGCGGACATCCTCATTCCGTTCCTTGTCACGCGCCAGCTCCTGTGCGGCGCCGGCAAGGTGCTGCAGACCCCGCGTGGTGCCGTGTACTGCGTCAGCCAGCGGGCCGAGCACATCTGGGAGGGCGTCTCCTCGGCGACGACGCGTTCCCGGCCGATCATCAACACCCGCGACGAGCCGCACGCCGACGCCGAGCGCTACCGGCGGCTGCACGTCATCGTGGGCGACTCGAACATGTCCGAGACGACCATGCTGCTCAAGGTCGGCGCCACCGACCTGGTGCTGCGCATGATCGAGGCCGGCACGGTGATGCGGGACCTGACCCTGGAGAACCCGATCCGGGCGATCCGCGAGGTCAGCCACGACATCACGGGCCGGCGCAAGGTGCGGCTGGCCAGTGGCCGGGAGGCCTCGGCGCTGGAGGTGCAGCGCGAGTACTACGAGAAGGCCGTGGACTTCTGCGAGCGCCGCGGTATTCGTACGGGCACGGTGGAGCAGGTCCTGGAGCTGTGGGGCCGCACCCTGGACGCGATCGAGACCGAGGACCTCGACCGTATCGGCACCGAGATCGACTGGGTGATGAAGTACAAGCTCATCGAGCGGTACCGGGCCAAGCACAACATGACCATGTCGCATCCGCGGGTCGCGCAGATAGACCTCGCCTACCACGACATCCACCGGCGTCGTGGCCTGTACTACCTGCTGGAGAAGAAGGGGCAGGCAGCTCGTATCTGCAACGACTTGAAGATCTTCGAAGGCAAGTCCGTTCCGCCGCAGACCACTCGGGCCCGGCTGCGCGGCGATTTCATCCGCAGGGCCCAGGAACAGCGCCGCGACTTCACCGTGGACTGGGTCCATCTCAAGCTCAATGACCAGGCGCAGCGCACCGTGCTGTGCAAGGACCCGTTCCGTTCGGTGGACGACCGCGTGGAGAAACTGATCGCCGGAATGTGACCTGGGGATTGAGGAAACATGCCACAGGCCCCGTACGTTCTCGTACGGGGCCTGTCGCGCACCCTAGAGTGGCGGGCGACCACAGTGCTGTCTGAGATCTGAGGAACACGTGCGCCGAATTGCAGGCCTTCTTGTCGTGCCGCTGCTGCTGCTCTCCGCGTCGGCGTGCGGCAGCGACGACGACAAGGGCTCCGACTCCACCGCGACCCGGAACGGAGTGCCCGCGATCACCAAGGGCGCCGAGTTCGGGCAGAAGCCGACCCTGGCCAAGGGGGAGGGGGATCCGCCGAAGGAGCTGAAGGTCGAGGTCATCAAGGAGGGGGACGGCGCGAAGCTCAAGAAGGGCGATGCGGCCGAGGTGAACTACCTCGGCCAGGAGTACGACGAGTCGAAGCCGTTCGACAACAGCTTCGACCGCGGCCAGCCGTTCTCGCTCACCCTCGGCGCGGGCGGTGTCATCAAGGGCTGGGACAACGGCCTTCAGGGGCAGAAGGTCGGCAGCCGCGTCGAGCTGGTCATCCCGCCGGACCAGGGCTACGGCGCGCAGGGCCAGGGCGACATCAAGGGCAACGCGACGCTGGTGTTCGTCGTGGACATCGTGAAGGGCACGTCCATCCCCGCCTCGGCGAAGGGCACCGAGGTCGCCCAGGACAACATCGATCTGCCGAAGGTCGGTACGAACACGGACGGCAGGGCGCCCGAGGTGACCGTGCCGAAGGACACCGACCCGCCGAAGAAGCTGGTCTCCAACTACGTCCTGGAGAGCGACGGCGCCGCAGTCAAGGACACCGACACCGTGGTCGTGAACTATGTCGCGCTGCTCTGGGAGGGCGGCAAGAAGTTCGACAGCACGTACGACACGGGCAAGACGGCGACGTTCCCGCTGGACCAGATGGCGATCAAGGGCCTGAAGAACGGTCTCGTGGGCAAGAAGGCCGGCAGCCGGGTGCTGCTGGTCCTGCCGCCCGACCAGGCTCTCGGTGACCAGGAGCAGCAGGGCATCCCGAAGAACTCCACGCTGGTCTTCGCCGTCGACATCCTCGCCGTGATGTAAGACTGGGCAGGTTGCCCATAGTCATCGCGCATGACGTACGCACCACAGAGGAGTCACTGCAGTGAGCATGGAGAAGCCCGAGATCGACTTCCCCGGCGGCGAGCCCCCGGCGGACCTCGAGATCAAGGACATCTGGGAGGGCGACGGCGAGGTTGCGCAGGCGGGCCAGACCGTCACCGTGCACTACGTGGGCGTGGCCTTCAGCACCGGTGAGGAGTTCGACGCCAGTTGGAACCGCGGTACGCCGTTCCGCTTCCCGCTGGGCGGCGGCCGGGTCATCAAGGGCTGGGACCTGGGCGTGCAGGGGATGAAGGTCGGTGGCCGCCGCCAGTTGACCATCCCCGCGCACCTCGCCTACGGCAACCAGAGCCCGACCCCGGCGATCAAGCCCGGTGAGACCCTGATCTTCGTGGTCGACCTGCTCGGTGTCTGATCCTCGCGCCCGATCGGCGAACGACTGATCGGCGTGCGACCGGACCCGACTACCTGGGGCCCATGCCTGTGCGGGCATGGGCCCTCGGCTTTTGCCACGCCGCTGCGGGGCGGTACGGTCATCGTCCGTAAGCACCATAGGGAAGGCGAAGGGCGTCGATGGCCATTGCCAAGGCCGAGCGGCTCATGAACCTGGCGCTGTGTCTGCTCGGGACGCGGCGGCCGCTGAGCAAGCGCGAGCTGCGTGAGTCCATCGAGGCCTATCTGGAAGCCGGCTCCGACGACTCCTTCAACCGGATGTTCGAGCGCGACAAGGACGATCTGCGCGAGCTCGGGCTGGTCATCGAGACCGTCGAGAACCTCGACGGCGAGGTCGGCTATCTGGCCCGCCGCGACAGCAACCGGCTGCCGCCCATCACCCTCGACGCCGAGGAGGCCGCCGCCCTTGGCCTGGCCGCCAAGGTGTGGCAGCAGGCGCGGCTCGCGGGCGCGGCCAGCGGCGCCCTGCAGAAGCTGCGCGCGGCCGGGCTGCCGGAGGACGTCGACCCGTACGAGGCGCATGGCGCCCTCGAGCCCCGTATCCCGGTGCACGAGGCCGCGTTCGAGCCGCTGATGCTGGCCTGCCGGGACCGTCGACCGGTCGTCTTCGACTACCGCAAGGCCACCGCCGCCCGCCCCGAGCCGCGGCATGTGGAGCCGTGGGCGCTGGAGTGCTGGCGCGGCCACTGGTATCTGGCGGGCTGGGACCGCGACCGCGGCGCCGAGCGGGTGTTCCGGCTGTCGCGGATCACCGGCAGGGTGCGCAGCCGCGGTGGCCGCTTCACCGCCGAGGTCCCCGACGTGGTCACGGTGCGGGAGACGGTGGCGAGTTGGGCGGGGGAGACCGCCGACCGCTCCGCGCTGATCCGGCTGCGCGCGGACGCCGGGTACCCCCTTCGGGCGAAGGCCACGGCGGTGCGGGAACTCGGGGACGGCTGGGACGAGTTGGAGATTCCGTACGGCCACGGGCTGGATGCCTGGCTGGTGGAGTTCGGGCCGGATGTGGTGGTCCTGGAGCCCGCCGAGCTGCGGGCCGACGTGGTGGACCGGCTGCGTGCCGTGGCCAAGGGCTGAGGGGGAACGGAGCAAGACAGTGGCAGGCAAACCGGTCAGGCCCGCGAGCGCCATCGACCAGACCCGGCGGATGCTGTCCCTGGTGACGTATCTGAAGGAGCGCCCCGGTGCCCGCGTCGAGGACGTGGCGCGCGCCTTCGGGATCTCCGAGGACGAACTGGTCTCCGACCTCGACGTGCTGCCCATGTGCGGCACCAGCTTCCGCGGCGGCGATCTGCTCGACATCGACACCGACGGCGAGCGCATCTGGTGGCACAACCCCGACGATGTCGCCGAGCCGCTGCGGATCGCCGCCGACGAGGCGACCGCGCTGCTGGTGGCCGCCCGTGCCGTGGCGACGCTGCCCGGGCTGCGCGAGAGCGACCGGCAGGCGCTGCTGCGGGCCACCGCCAAGGTGGAGGCCGCGTCCGGGGAGGCGGCCGGGGCCAGTTCCCGCCTCTCGGTCACCTTCGAGTCCGAGGGCGGTGTCTTCGCCGACGTCGACCGGGCGATCTCCGAGCGGCGCCGGCTGTGGATCCGCTACTACTCGCCGGCCCGCGACGAGGTCACCGAGCGCGAGATCGACCCGATCCGCCTGGTCAGCGTCGGCCACACCTATGTCGAGGCCTGGTGCCGGCGCTCCGAGGCGCGCCGCACCTTCCGGCTCGACCGGGTCGCCGAGATCAGGATCCTCGACGAGCCGTCCGCGCCGCCCGAGGTCGAGCTCAGAGACCTGTCCGAGGGGCTGGTGCAGCCCGCGGCGGAGGACCCGGAGGTCGTCGTCGAGGTCGGCCCGGGCGGGCGCTGGGTCGCCGAGTACTACCCGCACGACAGCGCGGATGAGCTTGCGGACGGCGGGCTGCGTATCACCTTGCGCACCCCCGACCCGGCGTCGCTGCGGCGCCTGGCGCTGCGGCTGGGCCGGGACGGGCGGATCGTGTCGCCGCCCGAGCTGGCCGACAGCGCCCGGCAGGCGGCCCGCGAGGCCCTGGCGGCGTACGACGGGGTCGAGGTGCAGGAGTCCCACGGGACCGGTGTGGTTCAGGAGCGGCAGGACGACAGGCAGGAGCGAGGGCTTTGAGCGAGTGGGCTGGGTCCGGGGTGCGGGAGATGACGGTGGCGTCGGCGTTCGCCGGGATGAGAAGCGTGGCGCCGGTGGTGTTCAAGGCGGGCTGCCCGGACTGCCGGGGCCGCTTCGAACTCGCCGCCGGCGCCCTGCGGCTGGCCATCGGCGCGAGCAGCCGTACGACGTTCTACTCGTTCACCTGCCCCGAGTGCGGCGCGTCCGTGCGCAAGCCGGCCGGCGAGCGGATCGTCGAGCTGCTGACCGGAGGCGGGGTCAGCACCCTGCGGCTGCACACGCCGTAGGACGGTCTAGGCTCGGCGGCATGTTCTGGCCGATGTTCGCGGTAGCCGTGGGTTTCGTGGGTCTCGCCGTCCTCGGCGTGCTCGCCGTGCGGGTGTTCCTGGAGGCACAGCGCCTGGGCCGGCAGGTCACGGACTCGGCGCGGCGGATCAGCAGAGCGGCCGAGGACCTGGAGCGGGCGGCCGTGAGTACGGCGCGTGCCGTGGATTCTCTTTAGGGCGCGGACTGTTCCCAATACCGGCCGTGTGCGCTGCTCGGCCTCGTTAGGGATTCGGTATGAGTCCCACACAGTGTGTGATTTGCGCGATTTCTCCCTGTCACGGTCACACCATCGGCAGGTACGCTGCTGATCGCGGCCCGGAGAACGAGGCCTGGGATCGCACGGCGAGGACGCACGGGCATTGCTTCGTGTTCACTCCTCGGAGTTACGATTGCCGCTCACGCGGGTCTCGAACTGGGGCCCGACGAGCGCACTACCACACAAGTCGCATGGCCTCGGTGGGAGAGTGGGAAATCATGGGTCAGGTCGGTATCTGGCAGATCGCTATCATCGCCGGGCTGCTTCTGCTGCTGTTCGGCGCGAAGCGGCTTCCGGACATGGCTCGCTCCCTGGGCAAGTCCGCCCGCATCCTCAAGAGCGAGGCCGCGGCGATGAAGAGCGAGGGCACCGCCCAGAGCAACACCGAATCGGGTACGACGGAGCAGGCTCCGGCGCCCAAGACCATTCAGGCGGCTCCCGGTGATGTCACCACCGCCCGCCCCGTCGAGGAGCCCAAGCACACCACGCAGGGCTGAGCCCCACAGAACCATCGCAGAAACATGGGTGGCCGGGCCGTAGGGCGGCCACCCCCCGAGACGAGGACGTGGGGTGCTCAAGTCCGCCCGCAAAAAGCCCAGGGACCCAGAGGGGCGGATGCCCCTGGTGGAGCACCTGCGCGAGCTGCGCAACAGGCTGGTCAAGGCGTTGCTCGCCATCGTGCCGCTGACGATCCTGGCACTGTTCTTTGCCAAGGACATCGCGGAGTTCATCAGCGCGCCGGTGCCGACCTGCGCGAGTGAGTCGGAAGCGGCCGCGCAGGCGGGCCGCTGCGCCGTGCTGTCCCAGGTGGGGCTCACCTCGCCGTTCAGCACGTACATGAAAGTGTCGCTCATGGCCGCACTGGTCGCGGCGGCGCCGGTGTGGCTGTACCAGCTCTGGGCGTTCGTGGCGCCGGGGCTGCACAGGCACGAGAAGAAGTACGCGCTGAGCGTGGTGGGCATCGGCACGCCTCTCTTTCTCCTCGGTGCCTATCTCGCGCACTGGATCCTGCCCTTCGCCGTGAAGACCCTGCTGGGCTTCAGCATCAGCGGCTCGGTCAACTACATCACTGTCGACGACATGATCGACATCTCGGTGAAGATGACCCTCGCCTTCGGCCTGGCCTTCCAGTTGCCGATCGTGCTGGCCCTGCTCAACATCGGCGGTGTCCTCAGCGGGCAGCGGATGCTGGGCTGGTGGCGCCCCATGGTGATGATCATCGCGGTGTTCTCGGCGGTGGTGACGCCCACCGATCCGATGTCCATGATCGCTCTCGCGGTGCCGATGACAGCGCTCTATTTCGGCGCCGTGATCTTCTCCCTGATCAACGACCGTCGTCGAGGCCGCGCCCAAGGGCCCGAGCTGAGCGACGACGAGGCCTCCGACCTGGACCTGACTCCCGAGGACATCGGCGAGGTCGAGGCCGTCCCCGCGCCCCGGGCCCTGCCGGAGCAGGCGAGCGCCGAGCGGGTCAACGGCTACGACGACGTCACCTGAGAGACACCTCTTGGCAGACAGCGGCCGGGGCGCCTACGGGGCGCACCCGGCCGCTTCCGCTTCGCGGTCGTGAGCTGCGCGGATTCCGGGCCCGCGCGGGCCCGATCCGGATAATGATCGTCCTGTTGTCAGTGGGGCCCGGTACGCTCGAAAGCACGATGACAGAGGACCTCTCACCGGCCGAGCGGTACGCGGCAGCACGCAGGCGCGCTGTCGAGCAGGCCACCGCGCTCGCCTCCTTCCGCGAGATGTACGACTTCGGCCTCGACCCCTTCCAGATCGAGGCCTGCCAGGCGCTCGAGGCGGGGAAGGGCGTGCTGGTGGCCGCGCCCACCGGCTCCGGCAAGACGATCGTCGGCGAATTCGCCGTCCACCTCGCCCTGATGCAGGGCAGGAAGTGCTTCTACACCACGCCCATCAAGGCGCTGTCCAACCAGAAGTACGCCGACCTGTGCCGCCGTTACGGCGACGGCATGGTCGGTCTGCTCACCGGCGACAACAGCATCAACCCGGACGCCGCCGTGGTCGTGATGACCACCGAGGTGCTGCGGAACATGCTGTACGCCGGTTCGCAGACCCTCCTCGGCCTGGGCTACGTGGTCATGGACGAGGTGCACTACCTCTCCGACCGCTTCCGCGGCGCCGTATGGGAGGAAGTGATCATCCACCTCCCCGAGTCCGTCACCCTCGTCTCCCTGTCGGCGACTGTCTCCAACGCCGAGGAGTTCGGCGACTGGCTCGACACCGTCCGCGGTGACACCGAGGTGATCGTCTCCGAGCACCGCCCCGTGCCGCTGTTCCAGCATGTGCTCGCCGGGCGGCGGATGTACGACCTGTTCGAGGAGGGCGAGGGCCACAAGAAGGCCGTCAACCCCGACCTCACCCGGCTGGCCCGCATGGAGGCGACCCGGCCGTCGTACCAGGACCGCAGACGCGGCCGAGCGATGCGGGAGGCCGATCGCGAGCGGGAGCGCAGACAGCGGTCCCGGGTGTGGACCCCCGGACGGCCCGAGGTCATCGAACGCCTCGACGCCGAGGGCCTGCTGCCCGCCATCACCTTCATCTTCAGCCGCGCCGCCTGCGAGGCCGCCGTCCAGCAGTGCCTGTACGCGGGCCTCAGGCTCAACGACGACGAGGCACGGGAACTGGTCCGCGCCCTCGTCGAGGAGCGCACCGCGTCCATCCCGACCGAGGACCTGCACGTCCTGGGCTACTACGAGTGGCTGGAAGGCCTGGAGCGAGGCATAGCCGCCCACCACGCGGGCATGCTGCCGACCTTCAAGGAGGTCGTCGAGGAGTTGTTCGTGCGCGGCCTGGTGAAGGCCGTGTTCGCCACCGAGACGCTGGCGCTGGGCATCAACATGCCCGCCCGGTCGGTGGTGTTGGAGAAGCTCGTCAAGTGGAACGGCGAGCAGCACGCCGACATCACGCCGGGTGAGTACACGCAGCTGACGGGGCGTGCGGGGCGGCGCGGCATCGACGTCGAGGGCCATGCGGTGGTGCTGTGGCAGCGCGGGATGAGCCCCGAGCACCTGGCCGGGCTCGCGGGCACGCGTACGTACCCGCTGCGCTCCAGCTTCAAGCCGTCGTACAACATGGCGGTCAACCTCGTCGAGCAGTTCGGCCGGCACCGCTCGCGCGAACTCCTCGAGACGTCCTTCGCGCAGTTCCAGGCCGACAAGTCGGTCGTCGGGATCTCACGGCAGGTGCAGCGCAACGAGGAAGGGCTCGCCGGCTACAAGGAGTCCATGACCTGTCATCTCGGGGACTTCGAGGAGTACGCGCGACTGCGCCGCGAACTCAAGGACCGCGAGAACGAGTTGGCCCGGCAGGGGGCGGCGCAGCGGCGTGCGGAGGCCGCGGTCGCGCTGGAGAAGCTCAAGCCGGGCGATGTCATCCATGTGCCGACGGGCAAGTACGCCGGTCTCGCGCTGGTGCTGGACCCGGGGCTGCCCGCCGGCCGGTCCAACGGCCACCGCGGCTTCGAGTACCACGACGGGCCGCGCCCGCTGGTCCTGACCGCCGAGCGGCAGGTCAAGCGGCTGGCGGCCATGGACTTCCCGGTGCCCGTCGAGGCGCTGGAGCGGATGCGGATCCCCAAGTCCTTCAACCCGCGCTCCCCGCAGTCCCGTAGGGACCTCGCCTCCGCGCTGCGCAGCAAGGCCGGGCACATCGCGCCGGAGCGGCACCGGGGGCGGCGCTCCCAGGCGGCGGACGACCGGGAGATCGACCGGCTGCGCAAGGCGCTGCGCGCGCACCCCTGCCATGGCTGCAACGACCGTGAGGACCACGCCCGCTGGGCCGAGCGCTACCATCGGCTGCTGCGCGACACCTCGCAGCTCGAGCGCCGTATCGAAGGCCGCACGAACACCATCGCGCGCACCTTCGACCGCATCGTCGCGCTGCTCACCGAGCTGGACTATCTGCGTGGCGACGAGGTCACCGAGCACGGCAAGCGGCTCGCGCGGCTGTACGGCGAACTCGACCTGCTGGCCAGCGAGTGCCTGCGCGAGCGGGTGTGGGAGGGCCTCGGCCCCGCCGAACTGGCCGCGTGTGTCTCGGCGTTGGTGTACGAGGCACGCGTCGGGGACGACGCGATGGCGCCGAAGCTGCCCTCGGGGAAGGCCAAGGCCGCGCTGGGGGAGATGGTGCGGATCTGGGGTCGGCTGGATGCGCTGGAGGAGGAGTTCCGGATCACGCAGACCGAGGGCGTCGGTCAGCGTGAGCCCGATCTTGGCTTTGCCTGGGCCGCGTACATGTGGGCCAGTGGCAAGGGGCTGGACGAGGTGCTTCGGGAGGCGGAGATGCCGGCCGGGGACTTCGTGCGGTGGTGCAAGCAGGTCATCGATGTGCTGGGGCAGATCTCCGCGGCTTCTCCTGCGGAGGGCTCGACCGTGGCGAAGAGTGCGCGTAAGGCCGTGGATGGGCTGTTGCGGGGGGTTGTGGCCTACTCGTCGGTGGGGTGAGGCTTTCGGGGCGGGTGCCGGGTTCGCTGTGGCTGGTTGCGCCCGCGCGGCGGAGCCGCATATCGATACAGCCCCGCGCCCCTGGGGGCGTGCAATCACCGCAGGGTGATCAGTTGCCGGGTCGCCCGCGTCATCGCCACATAGCGGTCCACCGCCCCCTCGACGCCCTCGCCGAACCTCTCCGGGTGCACGAGGACGACCAGGTCGAACTCCAGGCCCTTCGACAGCTGCGGGGTCAGTGACCGGACGCGGTCCGTCGCGCGGAACATGGGGGCGCCGATGACACATGCGGTGCCCTCGGCGTGCGCGGCGAGCCAGGTGGCGAGGACCGAGTCGAGGTCCGAGACGGAGCCGTGCACGACGGGCACCCCGCCGCTGCGGATCGACGTCGGCACGTTCGCGTCCGGGAGCGCCGCGCGGATGACCGGCTCGGCCTCCGTCATGATCTCCTCCGGCGTGCGGTAGTTGATGTTCAGGGAGGCCAGGTCGATCCGGTCGAAGCCGACCCGCTCGAGGCGTTCGCGCCACGACTCCGTGAAGCCGTGCCGGGCCTGGGCGCGGTCCCCGACGATGGTGAAGCTCCGGGACGGACAGCGCAGCAGCAGCATCTGCCACTCGGCGTCGGTCAGTTCCTGGGCCTCGTCGACGACGATGTGCGCGAACGGCCCGGCCAGCCGGTCCGGGGCGGTGCCGGTCAGTTCGGATTCGTCGACCAGGCTGACCTGGGCGTCCTGGCCCCGCAACATCGTCACCAGGCCCTCGCCTTCGTCGGTGTCGGCGCCCGAGTTCGACGCGGCCTCGATCAGGTTGTCCACGACCTGCGTCATGCGCTCACGCTGGGCGGCGAGGATGCCCTGGTGCCGGCGCCTGCGCCGGGCCGCCTCCGGATCGCCCAGCCGCTGCCGTGCCGCGTCCAGGAACGGCAGGTCGGACACCGTCCAGGCCTGGGCGTCCGCGCGCTGGAGCCGCCGTACCTCGTCGCGGCCGAGCCAGGGCGCGCACATCCGCAGATACGCGGGGACCGACCACAGGTCCGAGACGAGGTCGGCCGCCTCGAGCAGCGGCCACGCACGGTTGAAGGCCGTCAGCAGCTCCCCGTTGCGCGCCAGCGACCTGCGCAGCGGCCCGGCGGGGATCTCGCCGTCGTCCCCCGAGGCGTCCTCCTTGTGCTTGTCGACCAGGATCGTGAGCAGCTCCTCCCAGACCTGGTCGCGGGCCTCGTTGTGCGGGGTGCCGGGCTCGGCCGCCTCGAAGGCCACGGCCCAGTCGTCGGCGCTCAGCCAGACGTCGGACCAAGGGGTCGTCACCGTCATGCCCTCGGCGGGCGGTTCCTCGTAGAACGCGACGGCCTTCTCGATCGCCTCGACCAGGTCCGCGGACGACTTCAGCCGGGCCACCTCCGGGTCGGCCTCGGCCCCGGCCCCCTCGGGGACGAGGTCCCGCAGGACGCAGGTCTGCACGCCCTCCTCGCCGAGGCTGGGCAGGACGTCGGAGACATACGCCAGATACGGCCGGTGCGGGCCGACGAACAGTACGCCGCCCCGGCGGTGGTCGACGCGCGGGTCGGAGTGGAGCAGATAGGCGGAGCGGTGCAGGGCGACGACGGTCTTGCCGGTGCCGGGTCCGCCGTCGACGACGAGCGCGCCCCGCGATCCCGCGCGGATGACGGTGTCCTGGTCGGCCTGGATGGTGGCGAGCACGTCGCGCATCCGGCGCGAGCGGGTGCCGCCCAGTCCGGCGATGAACGCGGACTGGTCGTCGAGCGCGGCGTGCCCGGTGAGCGCGTCCGGGGTGAACACCTCGTCCCAGTAGTCGCTGATCCGGCCGTCGGTCCAGCGGTACCTGCGGCGGCTGGCCAGGCCCATCGGGTTGGCGTGGGTGGCGCCGAAGAACGGCTCGGCGGCGGGGGAGCGCCAGTCGATCAGCAGCCGGCGGCCGGTGCTGTCGGTCAGGCCGAGCCGTCCGACGTACACCGGCTCGGAGCTGTTCGCGCCGACCATGCGGCCCAGACACAGGTCCAGGCCGAAGCGGCGCAGGGTGCGCAGCCGGGCGGTGAGCCGATGGATCTCGTTGTCCCGGTCCATCGCCTCCCGGCCCAGGCCGCCGGGCGCCCTGCGGGCGGCGGCGAGGCGGGCGGACAGTTCGGCGACGGTCTGCTCCAGGCATTGAGCGACGGCCGCGAAGTGCCGCTCGTCGGCGGCGATCAGGGATGGCTCGGCCTTGGGGGAGAGGCGCTCGGGGAGGTCGAACACAGTGGTGGTGAGGGAATTCACGGCGTGGCTCCCGAGGTTGGTCGAGTGGCGGAGACGGCCGCGTGGCTCCTGATGGACATGCACCTCTACGACTCCCGTTTCCGCAGGTCCTCGGCCTAGGCCGGAGATTCTGCGGTACACCGGGGGCCTTGCCGCAAGCCCCCCGGTGCGCTATAAGTTGAGAGTGGCAAGGAGTAGGTGACTCCTTGCCATTTGTTTTTGTCGCGCGCTTCTCGCGTTTCTCGTCCGCGGTGGTCGGACTTCTCCCGCTGGACTTCTCCCTCGGGGTTTCTCCCTGAACGGGCCCGGAAGCAGATCTTCACCCGTCACGGTGAGTAGTTTTCGCACATCTATACCTGGTAACGAACAGTGTTCGAACAGATACCGTGCGTGCAAATGGGGTCGAGCGTACTCCTGTCACACGCCCCATTTCAGGTGCTTGCTGAATATGACACGGCGATGATCCGGTCGGACTAAGCTCGCCCGCGGCGCACCGAGTTGAGGCGTATTCGTGCGCTTGTTCCCAAACGTGCAGAAGATTCCGACATACCCATGACGTACCCAGCTGCAAGCTCCCCCTACACCCAGCCGATTCGTTTCAGAGGGCCCACATGGTGAGCGTTCAATCCCCACCCAGTCGCCGTGAACTTCCGTACGCGCGCGTGCTGTTGCTTCCGGCCATAGTGATGGCCGCGGCGACCGGAGCCGCCGTCGCCGTGGTGGCGGAACCGGCCCGGACGGCCGTCGGCGTGTGCGGTGCCGTGGCCATGCTGCTGGTACTGGCGTCCGCGGCCGAAGCGGTGCGCCGCGGCCGCGCCCTGCGGGCCCAGCGGGCCGAGCACGCCCGTCACACCGCGTATCTGGAAGGGCGCATCGCCGCCCATGACGAGGCGATGGTCCGCCTCGCCACCGAGATCACGCCTGCCGCGATCCACCGGCTGC
Source organism: Streptomyces sp. UG1 (assembly GCF_049974585.1). Classification (NCBI taxonomy): domain Bacteria; kingdom Bacillati; phylum Actinomycetota; class Actinomycetes; order Kitasatosporales; family Streptomycetaceae; genus Streptomyces; species Streptomyces sp. UG1. Next base: position 207,084 of record NZ_JBNGGG010000010.1, read on the forward strand.
AGCGCGGCAGTTCCATCTATGAGGTGATGCGCGACCTCAGCACGGGCAACTCGTCCTACGGGCAACTCTCCCGGGCGGAACTGTCGCTGGTCGAGTCGATGCTCGACATCGTCGACCACCAGGAAGCACTCCGCGACTCCGCCCAGCGCTCCTTCGTCAACATCGCCCGCCGCGTCCAGTCGATCGTCCACCAACAGGCCGTGGAACTGAGGGAGATGGAGGAGGACCACGGCCGTAACCCCGAGGTCTTCGACGACCTGCTGCGCATCGACCACGGCACCATGCTGATCGGCCGCCTCGCCGACTCCATCTCCGTGCTCGGCGGCGGCCGGCCCGGCAGGCAGTGGCCCGAACCCGTTCCGCTGTACAGCGTGCTGCGCGGCGCCATGTCCCGGATCCTGGAGTACCGCCGCATCAGCCTGGACTCCATCACCCAGGTCAACATCGCCGGCATCTCCGTCGAGCCGATCATCCACGCCGCGGCCGAACTCCTCGACAACGCCACGCGCTACTCGCCGCCGCAGACCAAGGTGCACGTCACCGCCACCGAGGTGCAGACCGGGATCGCGATCGAGATCGAGGACTCCGGCGTCAGCCTCAGCGAGGAGGCCCGCGCCAGGGTCGAGGGCATGCTCGAGCGCGCCAAGCAGGGCACCGACCTCCAGGACATCGGCGAGGCCCCGCGCCTGGGCCTGGCCGTCGTCGGCCGTCTGTGCACGGCCTTCAACATGCAGGTCTCGCTGCGCTCCTCCGCATACGGCGGCGTGCGCGCCATCCTCGTCGTGCCGCGCGAGATGATGACCAACGATCCCGCCCCGGGGCTCGCCCACGGCATCGGCGCCGCATCGGCGCCCAAGGCCGCCCCCGACGCGGTCGAAGGCCCCAAGCGCGCCCCCAAGAAGCGGCGCCCCACCAGCCCGAAGATCCCCGCCACGGTCTCCATGGAGGACGACGTCCCCGTGGTCACCGAATGGACCGCGGGCGGGCTGCCCCAGCGCCGCAGCCGGGTCAAGACCCCGCTCAGCAAGCGCATCGCCGAGCAGGCGGCCATCGAGCAGGCCGAGCGGGAAGGCCGGCCGACCATCTGGTCGACGCGCAAACCCGAGCCCGAGCCCGAGCCGGAGAAGGACGACGAGCCCGCCCCCGGAGCGTGGGTCGAGGCCTTCTGGAACGGCCTCAAGGACAAGCCCGACCCCTACACCCTCCAGCCGCGAACCCAACCGGCCCGCCCCGAGGCCGACCACGAGGGGGACACCAAGTGATCCAGCAGCGCGCCAACTTCGACTGGATGCTCAAGGAGCTGCACGACGGCGTACCGGGCATCGAGATGATCGTGGTGCTCTCCGCCGACGGTCTGCGCATCGCCCGCTACGGCGGCGACCCGGACACCGCCGACCGCGTCGCCGCGGCGTGCGCGGGGCTGCAGAGCCTGGCGAGCGCCGTCGCCACGGAGATCCCGAACAGCGACGGCAAGATGAAGATGGTCCTCATCGAGATCAACGGCGGCTACTTCTATCTGATGGCCGCCGGCGCCAACGCCTATCTCGCCGTGCTCTCCGACACGTTCGCCGAACCCGGCCGGATGAGCAACCGCATGTCCGACCTCGTCGCCCGCATCGGTCCCCATCTCACCAGTCCGCCCCGGCGCAACGGGCAGACCGTATGACTCCTCCGCAACGCCAGCGGCGACTCCCCAAGGAACAACCGCCCGCACCGCCCCCGGGGTCACCCCCCGGGTCCGGGAAGCAGAAGAACCCGGAGCGGCTCTTCGTGGTCGCCGGACCGGACGGTGGCGAGCGCGACGGCGACCTCGACCTCGTCACGTTAATCGTGGCGCGCGCCGACCCCCCGCCCTCCGCCACGCCCGAGCAGTCGGCGCTGCTCCGGCTGTGTTCCACACCCTTGTCCGTGGCCGAGTTGTCGGCCTATCTGAACCTGCCGTTCAGCGTGATGACGGTGCTGCTCACCGACATGCTGACGGCCGGACTGGTGACGGCACGCAACCCGATCGTGCGTCAGACCGTCGCCGACCGTTCAATCCTCGAAGCGGTGATGCATGGACTTCAAAGGCTCTGACACCGTCCCCGGTCCGCGAACCGAGGACCAGTTGCCGCACACGGCCGAAGCCGCGGTCAAGATCGTGATCGTGGGCGGCTTCGGCGTCGGAAAGACGACCATGGTCGGCTCGGTCAGCGAGATCAGGCCGCTGACCACCGAAGAGACCATGACGCAGGCGGGCATCGGCGTCGACGACAACTTCGGCTCGGACTCCAAGACGGCCACCACCGTCGCCATGGACTTCGGCCGCATCAGCATCACCGAGCAGCTCGTGCTGTATCTGTTCGGCACACCCGGCCAGGAGCGCTTCTGGTTTCTGTGGAACGGGCTGTTCGACGGTGCGCTGGGCGCGGTGGTGCTGATCGACACCCGCCGCCTGGAGGTCAGCTTCGACGTCATGGGGCGGCTGGAGGAGCGCGGCGTGCCCTTCGTGGTGGCCGTCAACACCTTCCCGGACGCGCCCCGTTACCCCATCGCGGAACTCCGTACGGCGCTCGACCTGCCCGAGGAGATCCCCATCGTCGAGTGCGACGTACGTCGCCGGGCCTCCAGCCGGGACGTACTGATGACGCTGATGCACTTCCTGCACGCGCTGGCGATGGCGAAAGCCCCCGCCTGACCCGGCCACGCACCCCCACATCTCACCCTCTGTACACCGGATTCACCTCAGCTTCGGAGCGACCATCGTGACGCCTGAATCCTTCTCCCCGACCGGTACGGACGACCCCACGGCCGCACCGCCACCCGGCTGCCCCGCGCACGGCATCGGCCCCGGCGGGCTGCGCCGGCTGTACGGCCCCGACGCGGAGGACCTGGGAGCCGTGTACGAAAAACTCCGCGCCGAGCACGGCCCCGTGGCGCCTGCGCTGCTGCACGACGACGTGCCGATCTGGGTGGTGCTCGGCCACACGGAGAACATGCACATGGTGCGCACACCCTCGCAGTACAGCCGTGACACCCGGCTGTGGGTGCCCCTGCAGGACGGCACGGTCAAGCCGGATCATCCGCTCATGCCGCATCTTGCCTGGCAGCCCTTCTGCAGCCACGCCGAGGGCGACGAACACCTCAGGCTGCGCGGCGCGGTCATCGGCGCCATGTCGACCATCGACCACCGAGGGATCCGCCGCTACATCAACCGGGCGACCCAGCACCTCGTCAACCAGTTCTGCGAACAGGGCAGGGCCGAGTTGGTCAGCCAGTTCGCCGAGCGCCTGCCGATGGCGGTGATGTGCGAGATCCTGGGCATGCCCGAGGAGTACAACGACCGGATCGTGCAGGCGGCCCGCGACCTGCCCAAGGGCACCGAGACCGCCATCGCGAGCAACGAGTACATCATGGGCGTCCTCACGCGGCTCACCGCCCGCCGCCGGGCCGAACCCAAGGAAGACTTCACCAGCCGTCTCATCGACCACCCGGCGCGGCTCACCGACGAGGAGGTCAGCCAGCACCTGCGCCTCATTCTGATCGTCGCGTACGAAAGCACCGCCAACCTCCTCGCCAACGTACTGCGCGTGGTGCTCACCGACCCGCGGTTCCGCGCCCAGCTCAGCGGCGGCCAGATGACGGTGCCCCAGGCGGTCGAGCAGTCCCTGTGGGACGAGCCGCCGTTCAGCACCGTCCTGGGCTACTTCGCCAAGCGGGAGACGGAACTGGGGGGCCAGCGCATCCGCCAGGGCGACGGACTCCTCATGGGTATCGCGCCGGGCAATGTCGACCCGCGGGTCCGCCCCGACGCCAAGGCCAACATGCAGGGCAACCGCTCTCATCTCGCCTTCAGCGGCGGTCCCCACGAGTGCCCGGGCCAGGACATCGGCCGTGCCATCGCCGACGTCGGCGTCGACGCGTTGCTGACCCGCCTTCCCGACGTCGAACTCGCCTGCGAGGAGGATGAGCTGCGCTGGCGGGCATCCATCTCGAACCGCCATCTGGTGGACCTGCCGGTGCACTTCGCGCCCAAGCCCCAGCAGGACGACGGGATGGCCCCCTGGCATTCGGTGCCGGAACAGCGCATGGGCGACCGGCAGTTCGGCGCGCCTCAGCCGCAGACACCGGCCCCGGAGCCCACCGGCGCGGCCCCGACGCCGATGCCCGAACCGGCCGGCCGGCCGGGGCTGTTCCGGCGCTTCCTGCGCTGGTGGCGCGGCGAATGAGCCGACCCGGCGCCAGGGTCACCCGGCCCACTCGCCGTACGACGACCAGGCCCGCAGCACGCGCGGGCTGACGAACCGGTGCTCGCGCCCCGTGACCGGATCGGTGAACTCCAGTACCTGCGCCAGCAGTTGGAGCGGACGCCGGAAGTCGCCGGTCGGCACGGGGCCGGTCACCACCGGGTAGAGGGGGTCGCCGAGGATCGGCACCCCCAAGGCGTTCATGTGCACCCTCAGCTGGTGCGTCTGCCCGGTCCTCGGTGTCAGCCGGTACCTGGCACGCCCGGCTCGGTGCTCCAGCAACTCGACCAGGGTGACGGCATTGGGCTCGCCCGGGACCTCACGGGCCGCCATCACACCGCGCTCCTTGACGATCCGGCTGCGCACGGTGCGCGGCAGGGGCAGTGCCGGGTCGTAGGGGGCCACCGCCTCGTACTCCTTCGCCACCCGCCGGTCGCGGAACAGCGACTGGTACGCCCCGCGTTCCTCCGGCCGAACGGTGAACAGCACCAACCCGGCCGTCAACCGGTCCAGGCGGTGTGCCGCGCCCAGTGCCGGGATGCCGAGCTGTCGCCGCAGCCGCGCCAGGGCCGTCTCGGCCACATGGCTGCCGCGCGGGGTGGTGGCCAGGAAGTGCGGCTTGTCGGCCACGACGAGGTGCTCGTCCCGGTACAGCACGTCGACCTCGAACGGCACCCGTTCCTCATCGGGCAGCTCCCGGTGGAACCACACGAACATGCCCGGCACGTACGCCATGTCCCGCGGCACCGGACGCCCGGTGACGTCCACGATCCGGCCCTCGTCGAGCATGGTGTCGATCACTCCGGGCCCGGCCGCGAGCCGCGCCACGAGGTGATCCCGCACGGTCGCCCACGCGTCCCCGGCCGGCAGGCGCACCCGCACCGGATCCACCCCGTCGCGCTGCGGCAGGGGAGAGGGCGGGGGCGGGGTACGACGTCGCATCGTGATCAAGCGTACGGCGCCGGAACCTGTGCTGGGCCGACGCGGGTGCGTCGGGGCGGGGGTCACGCTCATGACTCCCCAGCGGTGACAGCCTTCTTCGGCGCCCATGGCCCGGCGCGGCGAGCGGGGGCACCTCCCACACCCACTAGCTGGGCTGACGTCGGTGGGCGTGCTCGTCGTGCCCCGCGAGGTGTCTACCGAACGGCGCGGCCTCAGGCCTGAGCCGATAGCGAGGGGTTTGGTGGTGCCAGTGAAGACTGCCACTGATCCACAGGGCCAGGTCCTCCAGCGAGTCCTCGACGACTTCCCACTGGGCGTCGGTGACCTCGTAGAGCCCCCGCATGGCACGCAGGTCGCCGCACGCCGCCAGAAAGTCGGCGGTGGCCTCGTGAACCATGCGAGCGGCCTTGCGAGCGGCTTGGGTCCAGTTGCCGCCACGTGACTGCCGGACTACGGCGGCAAGGTTGTCGGTGTCCCCTGCCGCGAGGTCCTTGTGCAGGGAGTACAGGTCGTTCGTCCAGCTGATCGCGTCGTTCGCGGCAAAACGCACCATGCGGTACAGGTCGCTTCCGGCCACGGTCTCGGGCAACTCCCGGTCGTGACCGACTTCCAGGAGGTCGAAGGACATCTCAACCCCCGACTGCAGCCGCCGGCGGCGGAGGTAAGTAGGCACGCTCACCAGCGGGATGCGGCCCTGCCGGTACGGTCGGGTTCGCAGGGAAAGGGCCAGCCAGTCGCGGTAGTGGGCACGGTACCGGCTCCGCCAGGCCGGCGAGCGCGCCGGTGCCGTACGTCGCCACAGGTCCGCGGCAGCGGTGGCGAGCGGCCCTACGGGCTCCTTCCGGTCGGTGAGATCCACCGGCAGCTGCGCCAGCAGATCGGCCGCCAGTGCCTCTGCCTGTGCGTCGTCGGTGCGTGGATCGTCCAGGACGTCATCGGCCAGCCAATTGTGACCCTGCCACCACGCCACCGTCTCCAGAGCGGCCATCCGGGGATAGGCGTAGGCGGTGAAGCGGGCGAACCCGCTCTGCGCGAACCGCTCTCGCTGTCGCAAGTCCCGGAACAGCCCATGGAAGGACGCCCAGTGCAGGAGACTCTCCTGTACTCGGTCGGCGTCGGGATGCATCCGCACCTCGACCGGACCGTGGAGGGCAGGAACCTGGAATCCCTCCGGCGGCGCGGGCGCAGTGTCCACAACAGTCATCGGGGCACCTCCTCCTGATCAACTCCGTTGCTGGAATGATGTGGATCAGTCGGCGGGGTCCTCTGAGCGGGCGCGTGTGACGGCCAGGGTGAAACGCACCGGCCAGGAGCAGAGCCCTTCATGATGCCCTCCGGGTGATGGAGTCGACCGAATCCATGAACTACGCGCTGTGCTCCATACGCTGCGACTGCGGCGTGGCTGACTTCTGCGGGAATGGGGGCCGCCGACTGAACCGGTCGAGCGGGGCCTCGTCAACCGCATGCCGGGACGTGTCGTCGGTCGCGGCCTTCGAGGCGACCGCCGGTCGGCGCAGATGAGCGGTGGTCACCACCGCCACGACCGCGGCGTCGGCGACGCGGTCGTGGATCGCGTCCACCTTCCAGTGCGCCCGCGGGTTTAGTCAACTGTTCGAGGCTGGTTACGGCTGTTCGCAGGCGACCGTTCCTGGAGGGATTCGCGTCGCCGAACGACCGAACCGACCGCATCGGCGGATATCCCATTGCCGACCATCGCGGACATCGGGTCACCACCCCCACGGGCCCCGGGTGCGACACCCTCTCATGTCGTCAACTCTCCCTGACAGCCCACCTCTTCGCACCATGCGATGGTTTCCGGTCGTCGGAAAGGGTGTGCACCCCGGCGCAGGGAGCGGACGCCGGGGCCGTCCGTCGCGCGGTCTCACGCCCCCTCTGGACGGCGCTCCCCGCGTACCAGGCCGGTTTGCGGCGGCTGGGGCGGCGGTTCGCTGTCGAGGCGGGGTGTTCGGTGCTGTGCGTCGGTGAGGCGCCAGGGGGGTCGGCTTGAACTCGCCCCCTTGCGCTGCTCGCTCAGACGCGATACATCGTGTCTATTGACTATCCGCCCTGAGTCGCGATATGTTCGGTCGCGGATATTCGGAAGCGAGGTGATCGGCATGGCGAGAAAGCGCCGCAAGCTCACCAACCCGTTGGCGCTCGCCGTCATGACGACCCTCTGGCAGAAGCCGATGCATCCGTACGAGATCGCCCAGACCCTGCGCAGCCAGGGCAAGGACGCCAGCACGAAGACCAACTACGGCTCGCTGTACACGGTCGTGCAGAACCTCGAGAAGCACGGCTTCGTCGAGGTGACCGGTGTGGAACGCCAGGGCAACCGCCCCGAGCGCACGGTCTACGGGCTCACCGAGGCCGGACGTCAGGAGATGGCCGAGTGGCTGTCCGACCTGCTCGCCATCCCGGCCAAGGAGTACCCGATCTTCGAGACGGCCCTCTCCCTCATGGCGGCCCTGCCTCCCGAGGAGGTGGAGCGGCTGCTGGAGATGCGGCTGAGCTCGCTGGAGGTACAGGTGGCGAGCGGCCGGGGCGCGCTGGAGAAGCTCTACGAGACCCTGCCGAGGCTGTTCCTCGTCGAGGTCGAGTACCAGCTCCACATGGTCGAGGCGCAGGCGCAGTGGGTCCGCGGTTTCCTCGACGAGGTCAGGAAGGGCTCGCTGCCCGGCGTCGACGAGTGGCGGCGCTTCCATGAAACGGGGGAGCTGCCGGCCGAGTTCACGACTTGAGAAAGACCCCGGCGGGGCTGTTGCAGCAGCTCCGCCGGGGTTTCGAACCCCGAAACGGATCCGCCGTGCGGCGCAGCCGGGTCATCGAGGTGCGGCACACCCAGGATAGCCCGGCGCTGCTCACGCGGAACGATCACGCAACCGCTCATCAGGAGAGCAGTCGTCATGAGCAGTCCCAGCCCGGTCACCCGTGCGCCCGCAGTCGAGGCGCGCGGGCTGATCAAGACCTACGGCGATGTCACCGCCCTCAACGGCATGGACATCACCGTCGAACCCGGCACCGTCTTCGGCCTCCTCGGCCCCAACGGCGCCGGCAAGTCCACCACCGTCAAGATCCTCACCACCCTGGCCCGCCCCGACTCGGGCGCGGCCACCGTCGCCGGCCACGACGTGCTGCGCCACCCGGACCGGGTGCGCCGCGCGATCGGCGTGGTCGCCCAGAACTCCGGCGCCGACCCGGTCGCCACCGGCCGCGAGAACCTAGGGCTCCAGGGCCGGCTCCACGGCTTGAACCGCGCCGACCTCACCCGTCGGGTCGCCGCGCTGCTCGACCGCTTCCGGCTCACCGACGCCGCGGACCGCCCGGTCAAGGGCTACTCCGGCGGGATGCGCCGCCGACTCGACGTCGCCCTCGGGCTCGTGCACCGGCCCGAGGTGCTCTTCCTCGACGAGCCCACCACCGGACTCGACCCCGAGACCCGCGCCGCGATGTGGGACGAGATCGGGCGGCTGGCCGGCGAGGACGGCATGACGGTCCTGCTCACCACGCACTATCTGGAGGAGGCCGACCGGCTCGCCGAGCGCATCGCGATCGTGGACCGCGGCCGGGTCGTCGTCACCGGCACCCCGAGCGCCCTCAAGGGCGAACTCCGCGGCGACGCCGTCCATGTGGAACTGCGCGAACGGGTCGGGGAAGCCGGCCGTACGCTGCTCAGGGGCGCCCTGCGCGGACTGCAGGGCGTACACGAGGTCCTGGTCGACGGGCGCCGTATCAGCGTCCGCGCCGACGAGGGCGCCGCCGCGATGCCCGCACTCCTCGCCGCGCTCGAACGCGCCGGGGTCGGCGTCGCCACCGCGACCGTCGCCCGCCCCTCCCTCGACGACGTCTACCTCCGCTATGTCGGCCGCCGTTACTCGGAGGCCGAAGCCGCCGCCTGCGATGCCGAGGACCTTGTCGTCGCCGGGGCCGGGGGTGCGCGATGAGCACCGCGATCGCCCAGACCTGGTACATGACGCAGCGTCAACTCATGGCGTTCGTACGGCAGCCCGCGTACGCGATCATCACCCTGATCCAGCCGGTGATCTGGCTGTTCCTGTTCGGCAGCCTGTTCAAGAAGGTCGTCGAGCTCGGCGGCTTCGGCACCACCTCCTACCTCGACTACCTGGTGCCGGGCGTCGTCGTGATGAGCGCCCTCAGCTCCAACATGTGGGCCGGGATGGGCACCCTCGACGAGATCCAGCGGGGCACCCTGGACCGGTTCCTGATCACCCCGGTCAGCCGGGCCGCGCTGATGAACGGCAACGTCGTCAACAACGGCCTGGTCACCGCCCTGCAGTCGGTCGTCATCGTGCTGCTCGGCCTGCTGGGCGGCGCCGACTACCCGGGTGGCATCACCGGCACGGCCGTCCTGGTCCTCGCCTCGGTCCTGCTCGGGACGATCTTCGGGGCGCTGTCCAACGCGCTGGGGATGCTCGTGCGGGAACGCGAGTCCATCATCGGCATCAACACCTTCCTGCTGCTGCCGCTGACCTTCCTGTCCTCCGCCTTCATGGCGCCCTCGCAGATGCCGGGCTGGATGCGGCACATCGCCGACTTCAACCCGCTCGACTGGGCGATGGTCGCGGGCCGTTCGGCGATGTCCGACCGGCCCGACTGGGGTGACGTGCTCACCCGGGGCGGCGGGCTGCTGGCGCTGGCGGTGGCCGCGGTGTGGCTGTCCATCCGGACCTTCCGGTCCTACCAGCGGTCGGTCTGAGCGTCCGGGCACGGCAAAGGGGCGGCACATCGAAGGCGCCGCCCCTGCGGGCATCGACACCGGGCTACGCCGCCGGCGCCGACCCCTCCTGCTCCGCTTCGATGCGCGCGTTCCAATCCCGCTTGGAGGCCTGCCAGCCGTCCTCGTCGTGACCGAGCCGCCAGTAACCGGAGATCGACAGGTCCTCGCGGGGCACAGCCCGCTCGACCCGCAGCAGATGGCGCAGCTCCTTCACGAAATGCGCCTCACCGTGCACGAACGCATGCACCCGGCCCTCGGGGAAGTCCAGCGCACGCACGGCCTCGACCAGCATCTCGCCGACGGGACGGGAGCCGCGGTGCAGCCAGATCACCTCCACATCGGAGTCGATCTTCTGCTCCTCCTCGGGGCCGGCGATCTCCACGAACGCGTACGCCACGGCACCGTCCGGCAGCGACTCCAGGGCGCGGGCGATGGCGGGCAGCGCGCTCTCGTCACCGACCAGCAGATGCCAGTCGGCCTCCGGGTCGGGGGCGTAGGCACCGCCGGGGCCCATGAAGCGCACGGTCTCGCCCGGCCGGACGCGCATCGCCCACGGCCCGGCCAGCCCCTCGTCGCCGTGCAGCACGAAGTCCAGGGTCAGCTCGCGATGCTCCGGATCCCAGGCCCGCACGGTGTACGTCCGCACCACCGGCCACTGCTCGCGCGGCAGCTCCTCGCGGATGCGCTCCAGGTCGAAGGGCTCGGGGTAGCTCACACCGGCGGGGGAGAACAGCATCTTCACGTAATGATCCGTGCAGGTGTCCGCCACGAACTCGGCGAGCCCCTCACCGCCCAGCACCACACGCTGCATGTGCGGGGTCAGCCGTTCGGTACGGATGACCTGCGCGGAGTGGGGCCTGCGCGGCTTGCGGGCAGGGCGTAGCGCCATCACTGGCCTCCCTCGTTCCAAGCTTAGGTTTACCTAAGTTAGCACCTCCGTCCGGCGAATGCCGCTATGAACGTTCATGAAAAGGCGCATGTCGCGCACGCACGGAACGAATTCCCCCACGTCACGAGTCCCATGCACGCGATCGTGACGCGGCTCACGCCCCGGTTGATCTCACGCCCCCAGCGTCACGAGCAGTCGATGCAGCGACCTGCCCAGCCCCCAGCGCACCGCCAGCTCATCCAGACCCGCCGCATCCCGGGGCGCGCGCGGCAGCGTGGTGTCCACGTCGGGCAGCGGAACGTCGTGCGCGACCCGCACGACCCTCGGCGCGACGGCGACATACGGCCGCGACTCGTCCAGTCGCTTGCGCTGCGAGGGCGTGAGCTTCGCCTTCGGGTCGTCGACCGCCGCCATGATCCCGGCCAGGTCGCCGAACTCGGCCAGCAGCTTCGCGGCCGTCTTCTCCCCGATCCCGGGCACGCCCGGCAGGCCGTCGCTCGGGTCGCCCCGCAGCAGCGCCAGATCCGCGTACCCCCGGCCGTCGACGCCGTACTTCTCCCGCAGCCACGCCTCGTCGGTGAGCTGGAGGGTGCCGACGCCCTTGAGCGGGTACAGCACCCGCACCCCGCGCTCGTCGTCCACGAGCTGGTACAGGTCGCGGTCCCCGGTGACGATGTCGACCGGGCCCTTCGCGCGCGCCGTGAACGTGCCGATCACGTCGTCCGCCTCGTATCCCTCGACGCCCACGCGCGCGATGCCGAGCGCGTCCAGGACGGCCTCGATGACCGGCACCTGCGGTGACAGCGTGTCGGGCACCTCCTCCTCGTCCGGGCCCGCCGCGTGCTCCTCGGCGACCCGGTGCGCCTTGTAGGAGGGGATCAGCTCGACCCGCCAGTGCGGCCGCCAGTCGGCGTCCATGCAGGCCACCAGCGCGTCCGGCCGGTGGTCCTTGACCAGGCGGTCGATGAAGTCGAGAAGCCCGCGCACGGCGTTCACCGGCGTGCCGTCCGGGGCCTTCACGGAGTCCGGGACGCCGAAATAGGCGCGGAAGTACAGCGAGGCGGTGTCGAGGAGCATCAGTCGTCCGGTCACGCCACGCATCATGCCGTACCGCACTGACAGCGGCCCCCGGGTAAGCGTTCCGTCGCGGTGCGTGGCCCACCCTCCCTGCGTGCCCGCATAGTCACCCGGCATGCCTACGAAAAGGATCCGGCCAACCACACAGCGCTATCCCACCACCCGAGCCGGGCCGCGCGAACTCCCCACGGCCGGCTCCGACTTCCAGGCGGGGTACTCGGTCCTCGCTCGCCCTCCGACCAGGCCCGCCGGTCGCGGCGGAGGCGGGAACACGGGGGAGTGCCGGAGCATTGAACAGAACAGGGGCGTTCGCGGGCTGAGCGGGGGTCAGGGGCGTCACGAGGGCGCCGGGCGGGTCACGGGAGCCGATCCGCTGGCGCGAACCGATGGGTCGCGGTCCCTCCTGTGTGTCGTCGATGTGACGGGCGCATGAAACGGTTTGCCGAACATGCGTAGGGTGCAGAGAACTCAACAGAAGGTGTGCGCCGAACGGTGGGCGCGAGGACAGTGGACCGACGAGCGAAGGAGGGAGCCGGAGCGATGGGCGACCACAAAGAACAGCCCCTTCGGGTGGGCGCGGCCGTGCGGCGGCGACGCCGGGCGCTGGACCTCACCCTCGCCGTCGTGGCCGAACGCAGCGGCCTGTCGGTGCCCTTCCTGAGCCAGGTCGAGAACGACCGGGCACGCCCGAGCCGAAGCTCCCTGGAGAAGGTCGCCGACGCGCTGCGCACGACCGCCGTCGAACTCCTCGCCGCCGCCGACCCGGCGTGCAGCGTCGACGTGGTACGGGCCGACACCACCGAACTGGCGCCGGAGCCGCGGGCCCGGTCCCTGGTGCGCGGTCACCATCAGATGCACGCCTCCGAGTTCACCGGCGACCATGACGCGCGCCGCGAATTCCAGTACCGCAACGACCAGTTGATGTACGTCGCCGACGGCGCCGTGGAGATCGAGGCGGAGGGCCGCGCCTACCGCCTGGGCCGCGGCGACACCCTGTACCTCACCGGCGGGGTGCGCCACCGCTGGCGGGCGACCGTGCCGGACACGCGCGTGGTCGTCGTCGCGGTGGCGGAGCACATCGAGGCGGTCCGGGACCGGCCGGGGCGCTGATGCGCGTCGTCTGTCTGGTGCCGTCCCTGACGGAGGCAGTGGCCGTCTCGGCCCCCGGCGTCCTGGCCGGCGCCACGGACTGGTGCGGCCACCCGGCGGAGCTGGCCGTCCCCCGCGTCGGCGGCACCAAGAACCCGAAGGTCGAGAAGATCCTCGCCCTGACCCCCGACCTCGTCATCGCCAACGAGGAGGAGAACCGCGAGCCCGACCTCGCCGCCCTGCGCGCGGCCGGCGTCGAGGTCCTGGTGACGGAGGTACGGGACGTACCGCAGGCCTTCGTCGAGCTGGCCCGGGTGCTGGACGCCTGCGGGGTGAGGGCACGCCCGCGGTGGCTGGACGAGGCGGAGGAGACCTGGTCGTCGCTGCCGTCCCCGCAGAGCCGTACGACGGCCGTGGTCCCGATCTGGCGGCGCCCCTGGATGGTGCTGGGCCGCGACACCTTCGCCGGCGACGTCCTGGCCCGCCTCGGCGTGCACCACCTGTACGCCACGCACGAGGACCGCTACCCCCGCATCCCCCTGGACGAGCTGCGAGCCGCGTCCCCAGACGTCGTGGTCCTCCCCGACGAGCCGTACCGCTTCGCCGCCGACGACGGCCCGGAGGCGTTTCCCGGCCTGGCCTGCGCGCTCGTCAGCGGACGGCACCTGACGTGGTACGGCCCGTCACTGGCCGAGGCGCCACGGGTGCTGACACGGGCCCTGCGAGCAGCGCGCCGCTGAACAGCCCGAGTGCGGTGTGGACGGCCGCGACAGCCCAGGCGCCGACGAGCACGGCATACAGCCCGACGGCGAGGGCGTCGTACACGACGAGCCCGGTGTGCCGGGCCAGCGCCGCGGCGCCGGTGACACAGGTGCCGACCGGGAAGGTGAACGCCCACCAGGTCATCGCGAACCGCATGCCGTGCCGGCGGGCCCGCAGGACGTGGGCGGTGGCGAGCCCGAACCACAGCAGAGCGAAGCCCATGACGGGCACCCCGTACAGCACCGCGAGCATCCCGAAGCCCTCGCTGTACGGCGCCGGGACCACGCCCGGGGCGATGTCCGCGAACGCGCCGACGGCGGTGGTGGACTGCCCGAGCGGCCCCAGCACCAGAAACAGCGACGGGGTGAGGGCGAGGGGCAGCGGCCCGCCGGTGATCAGCCGGGCGAAGACCAGCGGCAGCATCAGCAGCGTGGCGAGCAGACTGAGCCCGAACATCGCGACACAGGCGAGCAGCAGCGTCTCCCGGGCCTGCCCGGGCGGCAGATGCGGCACCAGCGGCGGCCCGAGCGCGGCGGACACCATGGGCGCCACGAGCGGCAGCAGCCATACCGGCGTGGCCTGCGACGGCTCGATGCGATGGCGTACGGCCATGAGGTACGGCACGGCGAGGGCGGCCGCAAGGCCGATGGCCGTACCGGCGGTGAACAGCACGGCGTCGAGGGCGACCGCCGTACCGGCCCCGATCCAGTCCTCGCCGACGATGACGGCGCCGCCGCCGACGGCCAGCAGGGCCATGGACAGACAGCCGTAGAAGGGCGCCATGGCCGGGTCGAGGAGGTGGGCGCGGGCCTGGTCGCGATGGTGGGCCCAGTGCAGGGCGCGGGCGCCGAGCAGGGTGACGAGCAGGGCGAGGGAGAGGGCCCACACGGTGGTGCAGGCGGTGCGCAGGCCGGGTACGTGGAGCGGCAGTCCGGCTCCGGCGGTGGCGACGGCGGCGGTGCCCATGACGGCGGCGTACCAGTTGGGTCCGAGGTGACGGACGCCGAGGCGGCGGGTGGCGGTGACCATGTGCCGAGGGTCATCTTCGGGGCTCGCCTCCCACCAGGGAGTTTGCCTCTATGAGGACATAAACTGCACTTATGGCAGAGGTGGCGGAGGGGCAGTTTCGCGCGGGGTCCTTGGCGCATCGCGTCCCGGATCTCGGCGCGCTGGAACTGCTGCTGGCGGTGGCGCGGCTCGGGAGTCTGGGTGGGGCGGCGCGTGAGCTGGGGATCACTCAGCCTGCGGCGAGCAGCCGGATCCGGTCGATGGAACGCCAGCTCGGGGTGGCGCTGGTGGACCGGTCACCGCGGGGCTCGCGGCTGACGGACGCCGGGGCGCTGGTGACGGACTGGGCGCGGCGGGTCGTGGAGGCGGCGGAGGCGTTCGACGCGGGGGCGCAGGCGCTCAGGGACCGGCGGGACTCGCGGTTGCGAGTGGCGGCGAGCATGACGATCGCGGAGTATCTGCTGCCGGGGTGGCTGCTCGCGCTGCGGGCACAGCGGCCGGACACGGCGGTGTCGCTGCTGGCGGGGAACTCGGCGGCGGTCGCCGAGCGGCTGCTCGCGGACGAGGCGGACCTGGGGTTCGTGGAGGGGCTGACCGTGCCGACGGGGCTGGACTCGGTCGTCATCGCCCACGACAACCTGATCGTGGTGACCGCGCCGGGGCATCTGTGGTCGCGTCGCCGTCGTCCGCTGGAGGCGTCGGAGCTGTCGGCGACTCCGCTGATCCTGCGGGAGACGGGTTCGGGGACGCGGCAGGTCCTGGACGCGGCGCTGGGCGGCCTGGCTCGCCCGCTGATCGAACTGTCGTCGACGACCGCGGTGAAGGCGGCGGCGGTGAGCGGGGCGGGTCCTGCGGTGCTGAGCGAACTGGCCGTCGGTGAGGAACTGGCGATGCGGCGGCTGGTGAGCGTGCCGGTGGCGGGCGTGTCGCTGGCGCGGGACCTGCGGGCGGTGTGGCCGACGGGGCACCGCCCGGTGGGCCCGGCACGAGACCTGCTGTCGCTGACGCGGGGGTAGTTTCCTCGCCCCCGCCGCCCCTACCCATTCCCGGCCCCCGGGGGCTGCCGCCCCCGGACCCCCGCGTCGGCCCTGAACGGGCCTCGTCCTCAAACGCCGGACGGGCTGAAAACCTCGAGACTCTGGTTCAGCCGCCGGCGGCGACCCGTACCAACTCCCGCATCACCCGCACATCGTCCCCCATCTCCGGATGCCACTGCACGCCCAACACCCACCCCCCGGACGGCAGTTCCAGCGCCTCCACCGTGCCGTCCGCCGCATACGCCGATGCCACAAGACCCTCGCCCAGCCGGTCCACGGCCTGGTGGTGGTACGTCGGCACGGACGTCTCCTCCGGCACCAGCCCGTCGTACAGACTCCCCGGCACCGGCTTCACGGCATGGCTGCCGAAGACGCCCACCACCTCCGCGTGCCCGTCGATGTGCTGCGTGAGCGTGCCGCCGAGGGCGACGTTCAGAAGCTGCATGCCCCGGCAGATGCCCAGCAGCGGCAGCCCCGCCGCCAGCGCCGCGTCGATCAGGGCCAGCTCCCACGCGTCCCGCTCCCGGGCCGGCGGCCCGGTGCGAGGCTCGCGCTGAGCGCCGTAGCGCACCGGCTCCACGTCCGGCCCACCCGCGATGACCAGCCCGTCCAACCGGGCCACGGCCGCCGCCGCGTACTGCGGGGCGTCCGGTGGGAGCATCGCCACCAGGCCGCCGGCCCGCTGCACCAGCCGCGGATAGCCGACCGGCAGCAGCGCCGCGTCCAGCTCCCACACGCCCCAGCGCGCACCGGACTCCAGATAGGTGCTGACCCCGATCAGCGGCCTGGTCACAGCGACTCCCTCACTCTCTACGGCTCAGTCCCGTGCCAACTCTGCCTCGGCCGCCGCCAGCGCCGCGAACTCCTCCTCCGGAGCCTTCGCCACCAGACGCTTACGGCTGTACAGGCCGAAGTACCCGATCGCCACGACGTACACCACCAGCGCGATGAACGCCGCCGTCACGTCCACCAGGAACGTCGCCACCAGCGCCGCACAGGCAAGCACCAGCGCGACCGACGACGTCAGCACCCCGCCCGGCGTGCGGTACGGCCGCGCCAGCTCCGGCTCGCGGCGGCGCAGCACGATGTGGGAGAGGGACATCAGGGCGTAGGAGATGGTGGCGCCGAAGACCGCGATGTTCAGCATGCGCGCGCCGTCGCCCGTCACCGCCGCCAGCAGGAAGCCGATCGTGCCGGGCACCAGCAGGCCCAGGTACGGCGCCTTGCGGCGGCTGGTGAGGGAGAGGAAGCGGGGCAGGTAGCCGGCCCGGGAGAGCGCGAAGAGCTGGCGTGAGCCCGCGTAGATCAGGGAGAAGAAGGAGGCCACGAGGCCCGCCAGGCCCGCGTAGTTCACGATGCGGCTCAGCGTCGTCGCCTCGCCGTCCGGCTGCAGCGCCTCCACCAGCGGGTTGCCCGCCTCCTGGATCGCCGCCGAGCCGCGTGCGCCCGCCGCCGCGAAGAAGGTCACCACGGCCAGCACCACGAGGATGGCCATCGACCAGCGGATCGCCTTCGGCAGGGTACGAGCCGGTTCCTTGGTCTCCTCGGCGGCCAGCGGCACCCCTTCGACTCCCAGGAAGAACCACATCCCGAAGGGGAACGCCGCCCAGATGCCGAGCAGGCCGAAGGGCAGCCAGGAGCTCGATCCCGCCGCCGATGTGTCGACCGGGATGTCGTCCAGCGATCCGAAGGAGAAGTCCGGCAGCGCCGTCAGCGCGAACACGATCAGGGCCGCCACCGCGATGCCGGTGACCACGAAGCTGAAGCGCAGCGCCTCGCCCACGCCCCAGAGGTGGATGCCGAGGAAGATCGCGAAGCAGACCAGGTACATCGGCCAGCCGGACTCCAGGCCGAACAGGCCCAGGGACTCGACGTAGTCCCCGATGAAGATGACGATCGCGGCGGGCGCGAGGACGTACTCGATGAGGATCGCCGTACCGGTGAGGAAGCCGCCCCACGGGCCGAGCGCCCGGCGTGCGAAGCCGTAGCCGCCGCCCGCAGTGGGCAGGATCGCGGACAGCTCGGCGAGGGCGAAGACCATGCAGGCGTACATCGCGCCCATCAGCACCATGGCGATCGCCAGGCCGCCGAAGCCGCCCTCGGCCAGACCGAAGTTCCAGCCGGAGAAGTCGCCGGAGACGACGTAGGCGACACCGAGACCGGTCAGCAGCACCCAGCCGGCGCTGCCGCGGCGCAGGGCTCTGCGCTCCAGATAGTCGTCCGCCTGCGCGGCGGTGGATGAGCTTGTGGATTCCAGGGACATGGGCCAACTCCCACGGGCGGCGGACTCCGGGCATTTCCGGGCACGGTGGGGTCGACCGAGCTCCGGCTCAATGGAATGGATCCATACCTTTGCGGGGTTGGTCGCTCAAGGCAATACCCTTGCGTTAATCGGGCGTAAATCCACGCTCACGCGGTGCGCGGGCCGCCTTCAGCCCAGGAATCCCCGCAAGAGCGCCGCCGTACCTCCACAGTGCTCGCGCATGATCTCCCGCGCGCACTCGGCGTTGCCCTCGATCACGGCCTCCACCAGCGCGGTGTGCTGGCGCTGGGAGTGCTCCAGGTTGCGCACGAGCAGTGGGATGCAGTCGAGCAGGTCGTTCACCGTCGCGCGTACGGCCGCGTACTGCGCGGTGAGGGTGGGGGAGCCGGAGAGCTCGGCCAGCGTCAGGTGCAGCAGCGTGTCCAGGCGGCGGTACTCCGAGAGCGGGGCGTCGTGGGTGCGGGCCAGCGCCTCGCGCAGCCGGCCCGCCTGCTCCTCGTCCATCCCGTGCGCGGCGCACAGCCCGGCCGCGCCCACCTCCAGCACCTCGCGGAAGCGCAGCGCGTCCTCCACGTCGATGCCCTTCAGCCGGCGGCGCAGCTCCTCCTCGCCGGGCGTCACGGAGCGCGGCAGCACGAACGTGCCGCCGTAGCGGCCGCGCCGGGACTCCACCAGCCCCTGGTCCTGGAGCACCTTCAGCACCTCGCGCAGCGTCACCCGGCTGATCCCCAGCCGGTCCGCCAGCTCGCGCTCGGCGGGCAGCCGCTCGCCGCCCGGCACCAGGCCGAGCCGTACGACCTGGAGGATCTGCTCCAGGGCCTCCTCGAAACCATTGCCGGCCCGCACCGGCCGCAGCACCGGGGTCAGCCGGTCATCGGCCTCGGGCGCCCCGTGCTCCGTACCCGCCTGCGACATGTGGTCGGACCCCCTTCCCAATCAATGGTCCTGAGCAATACCTTATGGCTTCCGGCTGACCGAAGTAGCCGAAGGAGGCTCTCCCGTGGCAGACCGCACACCCCCGCTGAGCGTCGAGGAGCTGCACGCCCTCGTCGCCGGCGGTGAGATCGACACTGTCGTCCTGGCTTTCCCCGATATGCAAGGGCGGCTCCAGGGCAAGCGGTTCGCCGCCCGTTTCTTCCTCGACGAGGTCCTCCACCACGGCACCGAGGGCTGCAACTACCTGCTCGCCGTCGACACCGAGATGAACACCGTCGACGGCTACGCCATGTCCTCCTGGGACCGCGGCTACGGCGACTTCGCCATGCACCCCGACCTCGCCACGCTGCGCCGCGTGCCCTGGAACGCGGGCACGGCCATGCTCGTCGCCGACCTCGCCTGGAGCGACGGCTCGCCCGTGGTGGCCGCACCCCGCCAGATCCTGCGCCGCCAGCTCGAGCGCCTGGCCGAGCTCGGGTACACGGCGAACGTCGGCACCGAGCTGGAGTTCATCGTCTTCAAGGACACCTACGAGCAGGCCTGGGACGCGGGCTACCGAGGGCTCACACCGGCGAACCAGTACAACATCGACTACTCGGTGCTCGGGACCGGGCGGATCGAGCCCCTGCTGCGCCGTATCCGCAACGAGATGGCGGGCGCCGGGCTCACCGTCGAGTCCGCCAAGGGCGAGTGCAACCCGGGACAGCACGAGATCGCCTTCAAGTACGACGAGGCCCTGGTCACCTGCGACCAGCACGCCATCTACAAGACCGGCGCCAAGGAGATCGCCGCCCAGGAGGGCGTCTCGATCACCTTCATGGCCAAGTACAACGAGCGGGAGGGCAACTCCTGCCACATCCACCTCTCGCTCGCGGACGCGGCGGGCGACAACGCCATGGCCGGGGACGGCGAGGGCGGCATGTCGGACGTCATGCGCCACTTCCTCGCCGGGCAACTGGCCGCGCTGCGGGACTTCTCGCTGCTGTACGCCCCGCACATCAACTCCTACAAGCGGTTCCAGCCGGGCTCCTTCGCCCCGACCGCCGTCGCCTGGGGTCACGACAACCGCACCTGCGCGCTGCGCGTCGTCGGCCACGGCCGCTCCATGCGCTTCGAGAACCGGCTCCCGGGCGGCGACGTCAACCCGCACCTCGCCGTCGCCGGACTGGTCGCCGCAGGGCTGTACGGCATCGAGCAGAAGCTGGAGCTGCCCGAGCCCTGCCCCGGCAACGCCTACACCGCCGGCTTCGAGCACGTCCCCACGACCCTGCGCGAGGCCGCCGAGCTCTGGGAGAACAGCCCGATCGCCAAGGCCGCCTTCGGCGACGAGGTCGTCGCCCACTACCGCAACATGGCGCGCGTCGAGCTGGACGCCTTCGACGCCGCGGTGACCGACTGGGAGCTGCGCCGCTCCTTCGAACGCATGTGAGGCCCTTCTTGTCCGACCAGCTCCAGGTACTGAATCCGGCCACCGAAGAGATCGTCGCCACCGTCCCGGCCGCCACCGCGGCCGACGTGGACGCCGCCGTCGTACGCGCCGCCAAGGCACAGTCGGCGTGGGCCGCCCTCGCCCCCGGCGAGCGCGCCCGGCTGCTGCGCCGGTTCGCGGTCGAGGTGGACGAACACCTCGAAGAACTCGCCCAGTTGGAAGTGCGCGAGGCCGGGCACACCGTCGGCAACGCCCGCTGGGAGGCGGGCAACGTCCGCGATCTGCTCGACTACGCCGCCGGGGGAGTGGAACGCCTCAACGGCCGTCAGATCCCGGTCCCCGGCGGCCTGAACGTCACCATCCTCGAACCGCTCGGCGTCGTCGGCGTCATCGCGCCCTGGAACTTCCCGATGCCGATCGCTGCCTGGGGCACGGCCCCGGCGCTCGCGGCCGGCAACGCGGTCCTCCTCAAGCCCGCCGAGACGACCCCGCTGACGGCCCGGCGGCTGGCGGAGCTGGCCCTGGAGGCCGGGCTTCCCGAGGGCCTGTTCCAGGTGCTCCCCGGCCACGGCCCCGTCGCCGGCAACGCCCTCGTCGAGCACCCGGGCGTCGCGAAGATCGTCTTCACCGGGTCGACGGCCGTGGGCAAACAGGTGCTGGCGAAGGGATCGGCGCTCCTCAAGCGCGTCACCCTCGAACTCGGCGGCAAGAGCCCCAACATCGTCTTCGCCGACGCCGACCTGGAAGCCGCCGCGGCCGCCGCGCCCATGTCCTTCCTCGACAACGCCGGCCAGGACTGCTGCGCCCGCACCCGCATCCTCGTCCAGCGCTCCGCCTACGACCGCTTCATGGAGCTGCTCGCCCCCGCCATCGAGGCGGTGACCGTCGGCGACCCCGCCGACGAGACGACCGACATGGGCCCGCTCATCTCCAAGGTCCAGCTCGACCGGGTCCGTTCGTACGTCACCGACGACCTCGACGGCATCCGCGGCAAGGCCCCCGAGGGCCCCGGCTTCTGGTTCCCGCCCACCGTCCTCACCGGCGTCGACGCACACGCGCGCGTGGCCGTCGAGGAGGTCTTCGGCCCCGTCGCCGTGGTCCTCCCCTTCGCGGACGAGGCGGAGGCCGTCGCCCTCGCCAACGCCACCGACTACGGCCTCTCCGGCTCCCTGTGGACCCGCGACGTCGGCCGCGCCCTGCGCGTCTCCCAGGCGGTGCGGGCCGGCAACCTGTCCGTCAACTCCCACTCCAGCGTCCGCTACTGGACCCCGTTCGGCGGCTTCAAGCAGTCCGGCATCGGCCGCGAGCTGGGCCCGGACGCCCTGACCGCCTTCACCGAGACCAAGAACGTCTTCATCAGCACCGAAAGCACGGAAGGCCCCGCACAGTGACCGAAGAGATTGTGTGCCGCCGACTGGTCGGCCGTACCGCCGTCATCACCGGCGCCGGCAGTGGCATCGGCCTCGCCGCCGCCCGCCGGCTCGCCTCCGAGGGCGCGCACGTCGTCTGCGGCGACGTCGACGAACAGCGCGGCAAGGCGGCCGCCGAGGAGGTCGGCGGGACCTTCGTCAAGGTCGACGTCACCGACGCCGAGCAGGTCGAGGCGCTCTTCAAGACGGCGTACGACACCTACGGCAGCGTCGACATCGCCTTCAACAACGCCGGCATCTCGCCGCCCGACGACGACTCCATCCTGGAGACCGGCCTGGAGGCCTGGAAGCGCGTCCAGGAGGTCAACCTCACCTCCGTCTACCTGTGCTGCAAGGCCGCCATCCCCTACATGCGGCAGCAGGGCAGGGGCTCCATCATCAACACGGCGTCCTTCGTGGCGAGGATGGGCGCCGCCACGTCCCAGATCTCGTACACCGCCTCCAAGGGCGGCGTGCTGGCCATGTCCCGCGAACTGGGCGTGCAGTTCGCCCGCGACGGCATCCGGGTCAACGCCCTGTGCCCGGGACCGGTCAACACCCCGCTGCTGCAGGAACTGTTCGCCAAGGACCCGGAGCGCGCCGCGCGCCGGCTCGTGCACATCCCCCTCGGGCGCTTCGCCGAGGCCGAGGAGATCGCCGCCGCCGTCGCCTTCCTGGCCAGCGACGACTCCTCGTTCGTGAACGCCACCGACTTCCTGGTCGACGGCGGAATCTCGGGGGCGTACGTCACGCCGCTGTAGGCCGCTCTACAGTTTCCGGAATGAGCATGACGCCCCCGCCCGGCTGGTACCGCGACCCCTCCGCCCCGCACCTGGAGCGCTGGTGGGACGGCACGGCCTGGACCGAGCACCGGCGCGCCCCCGAGGACGCGGCACCGCCGGCACCGACGCCACCGGCGCCCGCCCCGCAGGCCTACGGGCCGCCGCCGGTGACCGCGCCGATGACGCCCGGGCCGCCGTCCGCCGACGGTGCCTCCGGGCGCACGCCCAAGGTCGTCGCCCTGATCGCCGCGGGGGCCGTCCTGCTCACGGCGCTCGTCACGGGCGTGATCGTCCTGCGCGAGAACGACGGGGGCGCGGAGGCGGAGACCGCGCCCACGCTCGCGACCTCGCAGCCCACGCAGCGCGAGCCGGACTCCGGCACCCCCACCCCGACCGAGACCGCCTCCGAGCCCTCCGCCGACGACCCGGCCGTAGTCACCGACGAGCTCAACGGATTCACCCTGCCGCTGCTCGACGGCTGGGTCAGACCACGCAACCTCGCCGAGGCCGACGTCCTCATGACCACCGACGGCACCTACCAGTGCCCCGTCGACTTCGGCTACTGCCGGCGCGGCAAGGTCATCTCGCGCACCGCGTCCGCGGACGACGGCACGTCCCCCGAGGCGATCGCCAAGGCGGACATCCAGGACGCGGCGAACGACGCCTACGACCGCGACCTCGTCGGCCGCAGCCCCTTCGGGGGCATCAAGTCCCACAAGGCCGTCGGCTCCGGCCCGGTCTCGGTGGCGGGCCGCGCCGGCTACTTCGTGCGCTGGCGGGTCACCACGGCCAAGGGACCGGGCGGCTACGTCCAGTCCCTCGCGTTCGCGTCCACCGTCGGCACCGAGTCGCCGGTCGTCGTCCGTTACGTCTTCGACGCGGGCGAGGACGGCCCGCCGCTGGCCGACATGGACCGCTTCACCAAGGGCATCCGATCGGCCCGCTGACCTACAGGAACGTGTGCCCCTCGCCGCGATACGTCGGCACGGTTCCGGTCACCGAGTCTCCCTCGACGAGGTGCAGCGCCTCGAACCGCTCGCACAACTCACCGGCCTTCGCATGCCGGAACCACACCTTGTCGCCGATCAGCAGATCGTCGGCGGGGGAGCCGAGCAGCGGCGTCTGCACCTCGCCGGGCCCCTCCTGGGGGTCGTACCGAAGCCCCTCGGGCAGATACGGCACCGGCAGCCGGTCGGCTCCCGCCGCACCGGAGGCCGGATACCCGCCGCCGAGGACGGTCACCACGCCCACACCCGGCCGACGCACCACCGGCTGGGCGAACAGCGCGGCCGGACGCCCGCTGAAGGACGTGTAGTTGTCGAACAGCCGCGGGACGTACAGCCCCGACCCGGCCCCGATCTCCGTCACGGCGTCCTCGGCGGCCGTGAACTGCACACTGCCGGTCCCGCCGCCGTTGACGAACTCCAGCCCAGGCACCACGGCCCGCACCGCCCGCACCACCTCGGCCCGCCGCTCGGCGAGTTCGCGCCGCGCGGCGGCCTGCATCAGCCGTACGGCCCGCGACCGCACCGGCCGCCCGGCCACGGAGTCACCCACCCCGGCGATATGCCCCTCGTACGCCATGATCCCGACGACCTCGAACCCCGGCCGCCGGGCGACGGCACGGGCCACGTCGGCGACCTGGGCGGGGGAGTGCAGCGGCGAACGCCGGGCGCCGACCCGCATCCGTCCCCCCAGCAGCCTCAGCGTGGTGTCCAACTCCAGGCAGACCCGCACCACTTCCCGACCGCCGTTGCGTGACCCGTCGATCAGCCGCAACTGTGCCGGGTCGTCGATCATCACGGTGACGGCGGAAGCGAGCTTGGGGTCGCCGGTCAGCTCGGCGAACGCGGCGCGGTCGGCCGACGGATAGGCGAGCAGGACGTCGTCGAACCCGGAGCGCGCCAGCCACAAGGACTCGGCCAGCGTGAAGGCCATGATCCCCGCGAACCCGTCCTTCGCGAGCACCCGCTCCAGCAGGGCCCGGCACCGTACGGACTTGCTGGCGACGCGGATCGGCTTCCCGCCGGCCCGGCGGACCAGGTCGTCGGCGTTGGCGTCGAAGGCGTCCAGGTCAACGATCGCGAGAGGGGCGTCGAGATGGGCGGTGGCCCGGTCGTAACGGGCCCGGTCGGCGGCGCGCGCAGTCATGAACGCAGCCTGCCAGACGGGATTACCGCAGGGTAGGGGGACGTTCCGGGCAGATGTGCACGGGGTCGTGGACTGGTTCCCGTTCGCGCAGGTTCAACCCGTAGAGTGACGCGCACGCATGTGGGGACGTCCCCGGCCGCGCGGTCGCGCCGGGATGACGTACCCCCGGTGCGGGTATGCGTGCCTGGTCGGAGGAGTCCGTGCCGGGCGGGGCAGACCGAAAACGGGACGGCGGCCCGCGCACGAGGACGGGCCCGGGCACAGGGAAACGGGGGGTGCATGAGCACGGAAGCGCGACGCGCCCCCATCCCCCCACGCCCCCCCACGCCCCCTCCGCCGACCGTCCCACCCCGCCCGACGACACCGCCGACTGTCGGCGACGGACGGGACGACGACGTGGCCGGCGAGGCCGTGCGAGCGGAGGGCATGGTCGGCGGGGGCGTGCGAGCGGAGGGCATGGCTGGCGGGGCCGCGCGAACGGAGGGCACTGTGCCAGGCGGCGTCGGCACGAGGCCGGATCACACCGACGGCTCGTCGGAGGGACGTACGACCGCGCTGGAGGGACGTACGACCGCGCTGGAGGGACGTACGACCGCGCCGGGCGGACGCGCAACCGCGCCGGGCGGCACCCAGCCCCAGCCGAGCGCACGCATCCCGTCCCCCGCAGTCGGCACCTCCGGTACCGCCGACGCCCCGCCCCCGCCCCGAGCCTCGGCCCGCTTCCCGGACGCGCCGCCCATGGCAGGGCGTACGGACGTCGGCGGCGGATCTCGCGAAGTGGGCGGCCCGACGCGCTCCGAGGGCTCCGGCACACCGCCCCGCCCGGCCGGCCGGCCCTCGGCACCTCGCCGCACGAGCGCTCCCGCCGAGACCGCCGCGGAGTCGACGTTCCACCTCCGCCCGATCCCCGCGAACCCATCACCCGACACCGGCAACCGCCCGCCCACCGCGCAGGGTTCCACCGGAACCGCTCCGGGTCCTGGCACCGCGCCCGGCCAGGGTCCCGCCGGCACACCGTCCCAGCGGGGTTCCACGGGCATGCCGCCACAGCGCGGCACCGCCGCCAGGCAGCGCTCCGCGGGCACGCCTCCCCTCCCGGGTACCGCCCCTGGGCAGGGTGGTGCTGTCGGCACGCCTCGGCGGCCGGGCGGCGCCTCCGGCCCGGATTCCGTCGGCATGCCTCCTCGCTCGGGTACCGCCCCTGGGCAGGGTGGTGCTGTCGGCACGCCTCGGCGGCCGGGCGGCGCCTCCGGCCCGGATTCCGTC